>JAFADM010000459.1 GCA_023424865.1 Bacillota bacterium
TAGAAGCCAAAAAGCATTTTATTGCGGATAAAGGGCTCGAGATAATCGGAATCCCTGAAAAGCAAATAATTTTTACTCTCCAGCTTTTCCTTTGTTAAAAGGGGAACAATGTTGTTCATCCAATAGCTGGTACTCCCCCCGCCATTACCCCGAATGTCAATTATAAGGGTTTCATAACCGCTTACCGAGCTTAAAAACGTTTTAAGCGCCTTACTGTCCTTGTCCACATAAGAGGAGGCCAGGGATGGAAGTGAAAGGTAGGCGGAGCTCCCTTCCTCCAGAATTTCTGCTGTAAACAGATGCTCCGGCTTTGCTTGGTTGCTGCCGCCTGTTGTACTGTAGGCCTCAGGATAAAGCATTACCGTACTTTTTGAGCCTGTTGGCGTCTCCATTTCAAAGGACAGAGGCCCTGTACTTTTTATGGTGAGGCGATCAAGCTTGAGTTTATCTCTTTTGTCATCATAGCGGAGTATGCGCGAATCCATCAGTGTTTTTACGTATTCATCAACAGCGGCTCCGTTAACGGTGATAAGCTTGCTTCCCGGCTTTACACCGTAATCCTCCAGGGATTTATTAGAAAGAACGCTTTTTTTGTCGGCATAATAATTCCCCTCTACGTACTTAAATGAAACCGGAACGTAGTAAGTGTCTTCATCCTTAACCACCGTGTTCCAATACGAATACATCTTTTCCACATCTTCGCTTCCAAATACCTGCCCCCAGGGTGTCAGTCCTTCATATAGATCCTTATAGGAGCTGAAGTAGGAGCTGGGTGGTATGATGCCTGTATGCCCGTTTTGCAGACGAGTTAAAATCGTGCTTAAGGTGTTGTAATAGCCCAAATCATCCGGTGTTTCACGGATCATAGCCTCAAAGGAAGCTTTCTGGTCCCGCCAGCTGTAATTGAGCATGCGCTCCTTCACCTCAAAATACGGAAAGGCTTGGTCCAGCATGCTCCACAGGTACTCAAAATCCTCCAGCTTCTGCGGGGTGGTAAGCGGAAAGGAAGCCTGGGTGTTTTTTACTTCGAAGGCAACTGGTCGGTTCCAAAGCCTAAAATAAGTAAAGCCGGCAGCGATAATTAATATTCCGGCGATAACCGAAAGCACAACCGGAAGCCTGCGTGATTTACGCCTGCGTATCTGATTGTACCTTTTTAGTTTTGTTCGTTTCATTATTTTCCATTCTCCTAAAAAATAAATTCAAGCCCTGAGGTCACGGCGACATCAGGTTGTCTATGACAAGGTTTATGCTGTAATTGCCATAGGCCAGTATCTCATCTAACAGGCTGTTTAAGCTTTCTTGATCCCTTTCCTGAATCTTCAGCCAATAGCAGCCTGAGCCGCTGATTCGAAAGGCCTCAGAAATATTCCCCCTGCTTTTGACAAAGGCTCTGAAGGCTCCGTGATTTTCCGTTTTCATAATAACGGTAACCAGCGCGGTTATAGGTCTGTCCAGCTTTTTGTAATCCAGATCAACAGTATAGGCCCGGATAACTCCGGCCTCTTCAAGCCTGCGAATTCTTGCGCCTACAGCCTGGCCTGTCAGGTAAACCTTTTCTCCGATTTCCTTCCAGGTAAGCCGGCTGTTTTCCTTAAGTATCTGAATAATCCGGTGATCCACTTCATCCAACATAGGAAGCCATCCGGATTTCACCGCAGATACCCATGCAGTGAAATCGATCCTTTCATTTAGTAAGTGATCCTGCCAAAAGACATTCGTCAGGGTATGTGCCCCGTTTTTGGGCAGGTTTATAATAAAGTATATCAGATTTTGGATGCAGGATCCCAATTATTTCTTTATTAATTTTATGCTGCAGGCCTTTCATACCAGGGGCTCTGGGTAACTGCACCCGATTTACCCTTGAAGGAGTGGGTTTAAATGAAAATTCAACTTTTAAGACATGCCTGCCATGTGATTGAAACGGGTAGTGTAAAACTTTTAGTCGACCCCATGCTGGCTCCTCAGGGAAGCTACCCTGCTATTAAAACCTTTGGCAACAGGCTTCCTAATCCTCTTGTTCCTCTGCCGACCCTTGTTTCCGACGAAGAGCATCTGGCGGATTTTTTGAAAACGATCCATGCTGTCCTGCTAACTCACCTCCATTTCGACCATTTTGACAAAACAGCCATGGCGATACTGCCCAGGAGTCTGCCCATTCTTTGTCAGGAGGGTGACGAAGGCCGTTTGCGGGAGGAGGGTTTTTCGGAAGTACTCCCCATATCCCACAGCAGGTGCTTTCAGGGCATTGAAATAACCCGTACCGACGGGCGGCACGGCCGGGGTCCGACCGGTAAACGTATGGGTCATGTATCGGGCTATATTCTTAAAGCCAAGGATGAACCCACCTTGTACATCACCGGAGATACCATCTGGTGTAAACCCGTTAAGGAAGCTCTTGATAAATATTCTCCCGAGGTCATTGTGGTTTATGCCGGCGCCGCCCGCTTCAAATGGAGCTTTCCCATTACCATGACGGCGGGAGATGTTCTGCGTGTTTTAAGAACAGCAAAAAGCGCCTCAGTTGTGGCCGTGCATATGGAGGCGGTGAATCACTGCTCCCTAACACGGGAAAAACTGAGGCGCAAAGTTGAAAAGGAGGGCGCCTCCTCCCGGGTTTTTATTCCCGGGGATGGGCAAACGCTTGAACTTTAGTCACCGTATACCTTGGTGTAAATAGCCTTAAGCTCTGAGACCAGGGGAAGCCTGGGGTTGGCAGTGGTGCACTGGTCCTCAAAGGCTTTGTCGGAAAGGGCATCCAGCTTTGGCATGTAGTCCTCTCGCTTAACGCCGCAGGCGGCTACTGTCAGAGGAATGTTCAGCTCCTTCATAAGCTTTACAATAGCGTCTATAAGGCTTTTTACGCCTTCCTCGGTGCTTCCGGCGGGAAGGCCCAGGCTCCTTGCAATCTCTGCGTATTTTTTATCCGCCACAAAGGTCTTGTACTTGGGGAAGGAAGCAAACTTGGTAGGCTTCGAGGCATTGTAGGCAATGACATGGGGAAGAAGCACGGCGTTGGCCCGGCCATGAGGAATATGGAATTCCCCTCCCAGCTTGTGGGCCAGGGAGTGATTAATTCCTAGAAAAGCGTTGGTAAAGGCCATTCCTGCAATGGCGGAGGCATTGTGCATTTTTTCACGGGCTTCCCTGTCCCCGCCGTTTTTGTAAGCTCTGGGAAGGTACTCGAATACCAGCTGTATGGCCTTTATGGCAAGTCCGTCCGTAAAGTCGGAAGCCATGACGGAAACATAAGCCTCAATGGCATGGGTAAGAACGTCCATGCCCGTATCGGCGGTAACGGCAGGCGGTACGGAAACCACAAATTCCGGATCCACTATGGCCACGTCGGGAGTGAGCTCATAATCGGCCAGAGGATACTTCATGTTTTTGTCCTTGTCTGTGATAACGGCAAAGGAGGTAACCTCCGAGCCCGTTCCCGAGGTGGTGGGTATGGCCACAAATTTGGCGCGGCTTCCCAGGTTGGGATAGTTGAACACACGCTTGCGGATATCCATAAATTTAAGCTTCAGCACATTAAAGTCAAGATCGGGATGCTCATAGAATAACCACATGCCCTTAGCCGCGTCAATGGCAGACCCGCCGCCCAAAGCTATGATAACGTCCGGCTTAAAGCTTTTCATGAGCTCTGCGCCCTTTTTAACGGTCTCTACGGAAGGATCCGGCTCTACCTCGGAGAAGATTTCACTGTGAATATAAGCGGCACGCTTTCTCAAATGGTAAAGCACTCTGTCCACATAACCCAGCTTCACCATATAGGGATCCGTAACAATGAAGGCTCTGCTGATGTCGGGCATATCCTTAAGATAACCGGTGGATCCGTATTCAAAATAGATCTTGCCGGGAATTTTAAACCACTGCATATTGTTTCTCCTTAAGGCCATCCGCTTCTTATTAATGAGGTTTACGGCCGATACATTGGAGGTGGTTGAGTTTTTGCCGTAGGAGCCGCAGCCCAGTGTGAGAGAAGGCGTATTGGAATTATAAATGTCGCCGATGGCGCCATGGGTGGAAGGGGAATTTACGATGAGGCGTCCGGCCTTCATCCGGGCCATAAACTCATCCAGAACCTTCGTATCCTCCGTGTGAATAACGGCAGAATGGCCAAGGCCGCCAAATTCCAGCATTTCCTCGGAAAGCTTCAGGCCCTCCTCGTAGCTGTCAACAATGTAGTAGGCAAGAATAGGGCTCAGCTTCTCTCTTGAAAGAGGGTATGAGGGTCCCACACCTTCCAGGCGGGCGATAAGGATTTTGGTATCCTCGGGCACCTTAAAGCCTGCAAGCTCAGCTATAACCACGGGCTTCTGTCCCACGACACCGGCATTCATGGCACACTTTTTAGAGTCGATGGCGGTTTCTGAAAGGAGATCCGTTTCCTCCTTATTGAGGAAATAGCAGCCGTTGGCCTTCATAAAGACTTCAAATTCTTCTGAAATTTCCCGATCCACGATAACGGCCTGCTCGGAGGCGCAAATCATACCGTTGTCAAAGGTTTTGGAAAGGATGAGGTCCGTGGCGGCCCGGCTCACTTCCGCAGTCTTTTCAATATAGCAGGGCACATTTCCAGGGCCTACACCCAGAGCGGGCTTTCCCGTACTGTATGCGGACTGGACCATGCCCGCTCCGCCTGTTGCCAGTATGAGGGCCACGCCGGGATGATTCATAAGCTGCATGGTTGCGTCCACAGAAGGCGTTTCAATCCACTGAATGCAGTTTTCGGGAGCCCCCTTGGCAACCGCCGCATCACGAAGAATTCTTGCCGCTTCAGCACTGCACTTCTGAGCGTTGGGATGGAAGGCAAAGATAATGGGGTTTCTGGCCTTAATGGCAATAAGGGCTTTAAATAGGGTTGTAGATGTGGGATTGGTCACCGGGGTGACACCGGCGATTACGCCGATGGGTTCGGCTATTTCCGCATAGCTCTCATACTCGTTCTCATTGATGATACCCACGGTCTTTTCGTTTTTAATGCTGTTGTATATATATTCGGATGCAAAGAGGTTCTTTATGATTTTGTCCTCATAAACCCCTTTTTTCGTCTCTTCCACAGCCATTTTCGCAAGAGGCATGTGAGCTTCCACACCTGCAACACTCATGGCCTTGACAATGGTGTCTATTTGTTCCTGATTCATTAGAAAAAGCTTATCCAGAGCATCGGAGGCCTTCGCAACAAGACCGTTGATAACTTCTTTATTATCCGGTGCCCCACCCTTTTGTACAACTTCCAACACGGCAGCTTTGTTTTCTTTCATGATGAAAACCTCCT
>JAFADM010000565.1 GCA_023424865.1 Bacillota bacterium
CCACTTTGTATAAAACCCGGCTCCTTATCTTCTTCGGAAGAGAATATTCCCGTTTGGGATGGGTCATGCAGCTTCATATTGCTGCTCTTCGCAACAACAGCAGCCGCATGTTCAAAAAGCTTGGACCCGATACGGGCTTCGACTCCATCGGCGATCCACCCTGCGCAGAGGCTTTAGTAAAGTTCTTTGACGCACTGGATACCACCGACAGCGTGCCCAAAACCATTCTTTACAGCCTGAATGCCTACGATAACGAAGTTCTGGCTACCATCATGGGCAGCTTCCAGGGCGGCGGTATACCGGGCAAAATTCAATTAGGTTCGGCCTGGTGGTTTAATGATCAAAAAGATGGCATGGAAAAGCAGATGATCGCTTTAGCCAATCTGGGTCTTCTCGGCCGCTTCGTCGGTATGCTTACCGATTCACGCAGCTTTATTTCCTATACCCGCCACGAATACTTCCGTCGTATTCTTTGCAATATCCTCGGCAAATGGGCCGACAACGGAGAGGTTCCCAATAATCCGGAGCTTCTTGGCGGCATGGTTAAGGATATCAGCTACAATAATGCTAAAGCCTATTTCGGCGTAACGCTGGATTAAGGTATATACTTCATACTCCTTTTCTATCAATGTAAAAGGCGTGCTTAAGCCAGAAAGCACGCCTTTTTCTTTTACCTCAGTCTCTATTCAGTGTTTAATCAACCGCTATTCAGTCCTTACATAGTGCTTGTTCAGTCCTTACTCAGTGCTTGTTCAGTCCTTACTCAGTTCTATTCAGGCTTTACTCAGTGCTTGTTCGGCCTTTATTCAATCCTTACCCCTGTATTGAAAATGGCTGAAAAAGGCAGGTACGGTACTCTCCCTGCCCGACCCCGTGGCATAAAGACCGATGTACACTCCTGTAAAGCCTCCCGCCACCTCCGTGGACAAATACCGGGCCATGCCTCTGGTCAAAGGATCCGCAGCGCTTCCTTCACCGAAGGAATAGTATTGGGCATCGCCGGACAGGCTCAAATATATACTTTCAGAAGAATAGGGCCGGGAATAAACAAGGCTCTCCAAATCCCCGATACGCCTTCTGACAATGAGATGCTTTCCGCCTTCCATGAACCGGAGGGCTATTTCATAATGATGAAGCTCGTTCATGATAACACAGAGCCCCGCCTCTTCCCCATCCTTTTGGGGCTCAAAAGCCAGGTTGACAGTACAGGTAAAATCTCTGTGCTGCTGGCGGCGGCAAAGCATGCTGACATTTTGGCCGTCGGAGAGAGCTGCTTCCGTGCCTGAAAGGGTAAGGCAGCCGAGATTGGCATCAAAGGAAATCCCCTTTTCGGGAGGGTTATACCGGGTGTTCCAATGAAGCCCGGGAGCTTTATGGCATAATTCCGGTACAGGCTCCTTTTCCTCTTCCTCTGTGAGAAGCATTTCCTCCGGCAGAGGGTTTTTAGCCGCCACTGGAAGCCCCTGGCCGTTCATTTCCAAGGAAACGGGTTTGCCTCCGTTTACCAGCGGCCAGCCGTCCTCCGTCCAGGTCACCGGCGCCAGAAAGGTCTCCCGGCCAAGAGTATGGTAATTGTCCTCCACAAGTTTTCGAATCCCCAAAAACACCATCCACCAGTTTCCTTCCGGTGTTTGAACCAGATCTGCGTGGCCTGTGGCCGCCAAAGGCTGCATTACAAGAGCCCGGTGGGAGAGGATGGGGTTATAGGGACAGCTCTCGTAAGGCCCTTCCACATGCCTGCTTCGGGCTACCACCGCCATATGCCCGTTCCAGGTGCCGCCTTCGGCGGCCAGGAGGTAATAAAAGCCGTTGATGCGGTAAAGATGGGGAGCTTCGGGAAGGCGGTCCTCAAAGCCCTTCCAGATGGAGCGGCCTTCGGTTAAAAGACGGCCGGTTTTCAAATCGATTTCATACAGCAGAATCCCCTGGTCCCAGCTGAAACGGGTATAGTAAACCCTGCCGTCGTCATCAAAAAACAGATCCGGATCATGGCCCGTGTAATGGCCCTCAATGAAAACAGGCTCCGACCATTCTCCCCGGATAGCGTCGGTATAAACGTAAAAATGTCCCTTGTGGCTTACATTGGTGGTAATCATGTAAAACCGGCCCGCGTGGAAACGCAGGGCCGGCGCATAAATGCCTCCTGACGCCCCGGCTTTGTCAAGGTTGAGCTGGCTTTTCCGGGTGAGGCAATGACCTATCTGCTCCCAGTGAACCAGATCCCTGCTGTGAAAAAGAGGGACTCCGGGAAAATATTCAAAGGAGCTGGTTACAAGATAATAGTCCTCTCCCACCCGGCAGATGCTGGGATCCGGGTAAAAACCCTTTAGAACCGGATTACGGTACGTCATTAACATGCCCCCTCCTGCTTTGGCTTCTATTTTTCTCGCCTTATTTCATTATCTTTTAATTCATTTCTATCTCTGTGGCTTCATTTCTTTGGCTCATGATTGATTTCTATCTCTCTATCTCTCTATCTCTCTATCGCTTTATTTCTTTTTCACTTGCTTTGTCACTTTTTCACTGGCTCTCTTTTTTCTCTCGCTTTATTTCCCTTTTTCCTGTGGTTCTCTATTTTTCGTTCCCCCACAGAAGTCCCCCGCCCTTGGACAAACGCCAGGCGTGACGCCAGCGATGGATGTCGGTAACCCACACCTCGGGCATATTCTGGCGTTTCTCCCGGAGCAGGATGACAGGGTAGGGCTTGTGGGGCTCGGTCTGATACCAGTAGGCCACCGTGGCCAGATCCAGGGTAAGGGTATTGGCATGGCCGTGCTCGATGCTTGCCAGAAGGGACTTTTCAAAACAGATGGGATCCTCCAGAAGGAACCGGTAGGCATGGGCCCGTCCCATCCAGCCCAGCTTGTCGGATACCCGGGCATAGCCGAAATAGGGATGGTTATAGGTCTCTCTGGGACACCAGGAGGTATTGAAAAAGTCCTCGGTTCCGGTGCCGTGAAGGCTCACTGGCCAGGGCTCTCCGTCGATGCGCCACATATCGTCGCCCTCCCCGTACCACATGGGGCCGGGATTGTCCACATAATAGTTAAGGCCCACAAAATGGCCCTTGCCCTCAATGTCGGCAAAAACATAATTATCCTTCCAGTCAGGGTTTTTAAAGTCCTCCTCAAAGGTGGCCCATTCGTTTTCCATATCCCTTTCAGGAACTGTGATTTTCCTGTTCCACCAGGCATGAAAAAGGCCGGTATCCTCGGGCAGAGAATCATGAACCTCGTAATCCACCGCATAGAAAAAGGCTTCCACCGTATGCTCGGACTGGTTTTCCAGGGTAATGCGGGCCCGGCTTCTAAAGGGCATGGGAAAATAGCAGTTAAGGGCGCTTCCCTCACCGGGGGCCGCAGCCAGGGGCAGAGCGGCAAAATTGTACTTTTCACCCCAGCCCTGGCCGAAGAAATCGCCCAGGGGGCTTTCCACACTGGGGCTCTCCTCATTGTCCCAGTACATCCGAAGAACGGCGTTGCGCCGGAACATGGGATCAGGGCTGTTGTAGGTGATCCAAAGATGCTTGATAATCCCTGTTCCCTCATAATCAAACAGGGTAAGGGTCTGACCCGGTTCTATCTGCTTAAAGTCCTTGTTTCCGCCTGTCTCATCGTAGCTGGACGCTCTGCGGGACTTTACGTTTTTAAGCCTGTAAAGGGCATCGGGCATACTCAGCATGTTTCATTACCTCCAATAAGTTCAAGGGTTAAAAGAACCACATCGTTTTCATTGAGCTCCAGCCGGTATTGGAAAAGGCCGTTCTCCCCCACCCTTATTCTTTCCTTTATTTCGGGCATTCCATCGTTTTCCCTACTTAAAAGCTGAATTTGCTCCCGGCTGGGGGAAGCGGGGGCTCCCAGCTTTAAGTAGCCGGTATACACATCGTTGCGGTCATACCCTATCCTGCGGATTTCCAGGGCGTAATCCCCTTCAGGCAAGCCCGACAGGGTGATTTCAACCTCTTCGGCCTTTTCGGCCTTCCTGTCCTTTTTAAAGAAAAGATGATTGGGCTCATCCTGACAAACAGGCGAGTCGTTCCAGAAAAGGGCCTGAATACCACCCGGCTTTTTGCACAGCCATGCGTTTTTATCCTCCTGGAAAAGCTCCGTGTCACCAAGGCGGTTAAGAAAAGCATAGGCATAATGGGACGACTTTTTAAGGCCCTGGGCATTTATAAGGCCGAAGCCCCCGTGAAAGGGCGTTTGGGGCGGCCCCACCTCTTCGAAGATATCGGAAAGGGTCCAGTAGGACATGGACGCCACAAGCCCCTCCAGGCCCTTTAAGTGGCGGAGAATGTAGGCTGCCTGGCTGTAATGGTCATGTACCGGATCCCGGCTGGAATAGGAGGAGCTCCATTCGGTATAATGAATTTCCAGATCCGGCATAGGGGAAGCCTTTACCTTGGCACAAACCTCCCTGACCTGATCCGGGATGAGCTTTCTGTTTTTTGAAAGGTACAGTACGCTGTCCCCAAACTCGTCAAAGGCTCCCTCCACACCGTAGATATGGGTTGAAACAAAGTCCGAGGGCACCCTATTATCATGGCAGAAGGCAATAAATTCGCTTATCCAGGCATCTCCCGCCGCCGTAGCAGGGCCGCCCACCCGGTAGCCGGGGCAAACGGCCTTCACCGCCCGTGCCGTGACCTCATACAGCCTGAAATAGTCCTGACGTGTCCCTCCGAAAAAGGCGGGATGGTTGGGCTCGTTCCACACCTCAAAATACCAGGAGGCCACCTCCTCCCGTCCGTACCTTTCCTCCAGGTGCTTGACAAAGGCAAAAATCAGGCTTCCCCACTTGTCGTAATCCTTGGGGGGAGTTACATTGGCCTTCCACCAGAAAACGGTTTTATCCCCGGAAGCCAGGGCGCTGGGCATGAAGGACAGCTCCACAAAGGGCTTTATCCCCCGTTCCAGAAGAGCGTCATAGACCATGTCCACGTACTGCCAGCTATACCGGGGCCTTCCTTTTTCGTCCTCCCCGTACACGCCCATATCCTCGTGAAAGATGCCGTGAAAGCGCAGGTAAGAAAACCCGCAATCCCTCACGCCTTCCTCCAGATGCTTCAAAAAGGCGTGGCGAAGAACCTCTCCGGCCCGGCCTGCCCCGACGCACAGGGAGGCATAACGGTTGAATGCGCCTTTCACCTTGTGGTAATCGCCCCGGATGTGTCTCATGGCAGCCTCCTTTGTGAAGAAAAGCCTGATTTTACATTAGGGGAACCGTCTTCAAGCTCATATAGCCACAGAACAGCCGTAACTCCTCGCGGATAGTAGCGGCTCCCTTTTACCACGCCTTCATGAATTTGATCACTCCAGCACCAGAAGCTGTTTTCGGGATTAAGAAGCCATGCGGCATGGGCGCGGTCCGCTTCCCCGCTCACAGCTTCGGTCGTTATGCCCAGCACCTGCCGGGCCACAAACTGGCAGATGTAAATCTTACTCAGCCAGGAATTGGTGCTGGTCGAGGAAAGACGCCAGCCCCCGTCCTCAAAAAGGCAGATTCCTTTTTTTAGTACCGTGGTAAAATGGGCTTCAAGAGTATTTAAAAGGTCCCTGTAGGGGCCTTCCCTGTCCAGAACCTCCCCGCAGCCTGTAAACAGGGGAAAAACAAGTCCCTCCACCGCGGACAGGATGGCAGAACGGCTCTCTCCCTCCAGGATGGCGGGAATATAGCCTTCTTCATTCACATGAGACGTAAGGGTTTTGGCACATTTTCGGGCCTGTTCTCCCGCCCGGGCCGCCAAAGGAGCAAGCCCCAGCCTCCCAAACAGGCCTTCCAGCCCCACATAGGCGCTCCAGCTCTTAACCGCAAGGTAGAGGTTGCCTCTGGCCTGTCCCAGGGAGGCGTCCAGGCTGTCGTAAGTTGTAATTTCGGCACCGTACCGGGTTTTTACACCGTCCAGGCCCATGATGCCGTTTCGTTTATCCTTTTTAGGATGATCCCGGTTTTCCATGCTTTCAAGGCAGGCTTCAAGCACCGGCAGCCTCTTATGAAGCCATGCCCCATCTCCCGATACCTCAATGTAGGAAAGGGCGCATAAAAGCCAGTTCACCAGCTGCTCGTGGCTCATATAGGAAAAGCAGCCGTCAAGCCCGCCCATTTCATAGGCCGACTGGCCGGGAGGTGAAAACACATTGGCAACCCCCATATCATGGGTAAAGGAAAGGCCTCCGGGATAATCCTCCGCCCCACCGGGAAAGCGAACCCTGTCCTCATAGGAATACCGCTCCAGATAGAGATCCAGTACATTTTTTACCGTCCAGGGGTTCATGTGCAGCTCGAAAAACACCTGATCCGCCGTGAGGTCCAGAGTGTTCATCATCCGGTATTCCCCTTCATTGACAATGTAAAGGGGCTTTCCTTCATGGAGAAGAAGCTGGGTGGAGCCGTAATAGCTGCGGACGGCCTGGGCCAGCATAAAACGCTGCTCCTCAGACAGTCCCACCGGCAAAAGGCGGCGGTCGGCCTCCTCACAGGCTCCTAGTATGGCGTCAAAGCGGGACAGGGCATAGGCGCCCGCCTGGCTGATGCTTCCAAACCATTTGGTATAGTAATAAACCGTGTCCATGCCAAAGGTAGCCCTTCCTTCATGGAAAAAGCACAGGGCAAAGCGAAAAACAGTTTTTTCACCGGCTGGGGCCTCCATCACCAGGGCGCCCGTATTTCCCAGTCCAAACTGCCAGTTATCCTTGCTGACGGTATCCAGAATCCAGCTTAAGTTGAAGCTCACGGCAGGCCTTGCCGTGCCGCTTTGGCAAAACAGGGCGGTACGGCCGCCCTGGCCAATACCGCTGAGCTTTAAAGCCTCATCCTCTATTTTATATATATTGTCATAGGGGTCGGGGCCGTCGTAGCCGAAAACGGCTGTTCGTGGCCGGTGGCAGCTTGTGTTATCCACAATGTATTCCACAAGCACGGCGGGCAGGAGTACTTCCTTTAAAAGTGCCTCCGGCTCCGGGCCTTCCTCCCCTGCCTTTTCCGGGTCGGGAATAGGCCTTACCTGGGAATAGAGGTTAACCTTTAAATCCCCTGCCTCCCAGGTGTCCGCAGCTGCGTGAAAACCTCTTTTTATGCTGCTGTCCTGAAAAGGACGGATGAACCGGGCGCCGTCTCCGGCTCCCTCTTTCTCCTTGTCCCCGTCAGGATCGTAGCGCTTGCTGTCGTCCCCTCCGCCCTCATAAAAGGGCAGAAGCTCCATAATGTTCCCTTCCCGGGCTTCCAGTCCCATATAAACATTGACGGAAGCAGGGGCGCCAAGGCCTCTTCCCGGTCCTCCCGAAGGCCCCTTGCAGCCCAGCGTAAAGCTGGAGAAGGCGCCGATGGGAGCATGGTGGGCATTGAAAAAAATATTTTTGTTCATAAGGGATGCCTCCCTTTATTTATTTTTTACATATTTGGATACAAATTCAAAAGTACGATCGTCCAGCGGGAAAAGCTCCTCATGGCCATGAAG
>JAFADM010000020.1 GCA_023424865.1 Bacillota bacterium
AAATAGCAAAAAACAAGAAGAGCTAAAGGAAATGATGTTGTATAATCGACTTGTCTGAGAGTTGAAAATATACAAAATCAACAAAATTGAAAGGAATGCCGGATATGCCTGAACTGGTAAATAATAAAGCCAAATTGGCTGAAATGAAAAAGGAAGCACAGGAGCTGGTAAGTCAGCTAACCCTGGAAGAAAAAATCTTTCAAATGATTTATAACGCAGCTGCTGTGAAACGATTGGGAATCAAGGCCTACAATTGGTGGAATGAAGCACTTCACGGTGTTGCAAGAGCAGGTGTTGCCACGGTTTTCCCACAGGCTATTTCGTTGGCGGCAGCCTTCAACGAGGAATTGTTAGAGGAAATTGCCGATGCGGTAGCCACCGAAGGCAGAGCCAAATTCAATATGCAGCAGGAATTTAATGATGCGGACATTTACAAGGGACTCACCTTCTGGGCTCCCAATGTTAATATTTTCAGAGATCCCCGGTGGGGCAGAGGTCATGAAACCTATGGCGAGGATCCTTATTTGACCTCCAGACTGGGTGTTCGATACATTCAGGGCCTTCAGGGTCATGATGAAAATCATATGAAAGCTGCAGCCTGCGCCAAGCACTTTGCCGTTCACTCCGGCCCCGAGGACATGAGGCACAGCTTTAATGCGGAGGTTTCCAAAAAGGATATGTACGAAACCTACCTTCCAGCATTTAAGGCCTGTGTGGAGGAAGGCAAGGTTGAAACGGTTATGGGTGCTTATAACCGGGTTAACGGTGAGCCCTGCTGCGGTAGCAAGGTGCTTTTAAAGGATATTTTAAGAGATGAATGGCATTTTGACGGCCATGTGGTTTCCGATTGCTGGGCCATAAAGGATTTCCATCAGCATCATAAAGTAACCACCGAACCCGTGGAATCCGTAGCATTGGCTGTAAATAATGGCTGTGACCTCAACTGCGGCAATATGTTCGTTAACCTGATGCAAGCAGTGGAAAAGGGTCTGGTTAAGGAAGAAACCATTGATACAGCTGTTACAAGACTTTTCACCTCCAGAATAAAGCTGGGTATCCTGGGTGACAAAAGGGCAGGAGCCTTTGATGCCATAGGATATGAACAAATGGATACCAAAGAAATGAAAGCCCTGAATTTAAAGGCTGCTAAAGAATGCCTTGTACTTTTAAAAAATGAAGGCGGACTTCTGCCTCTTGATAAAAATAAGATTAAATCCATCGGCATCATTGGCCCTAATGCCGATAACCGAAAGGCTCTTGTAGGCAATTACGAAGGAACTGCTTCCCGCTATATCACTCTATCTGAAGGTATTCAGGATTACGTGGGGGATGATGTAAGGGTTTATTATTCTGAAGGCTGTCACCTTTATAAGAACAGAATCGGCGGACTGGGATTTGAAAACGACCGTCTTGCCGAGGTTAAGGGTGTCTGCAAGCAGAGCGATGTGGTTATAGCATGCCTTGGACTTGATCCGGGACTGGAAGGGGAAGAGGGCGACGAGGGCAATCAGTATGCAAGCGGAGATAAGCCTAACCTCAATCTCCCCGGTATTCAGGAGGATATTCTGAAAGTTATTTATGAAAGCGGCAAGCCTGTAATCCTCCTTCTCCTGTCAGGAAGCGCCCTTTCCGTAACCTGGGCTCAGGATCATATTCCTGCCATTATGCAGTGCTGGTATCCCGGCGCTCAGGGCGGTAAAGCTGTTGCAGAGGCTCTGTTCGGTGAATTTTCACCCTCCGGTAAGCTTCCGGTTACCTTCTACCGTACAACAGAAGAGCTTCCTGCTTTTACGGATTATTCAATGAAAAACCGTACCTACCGCTATATGACCCAGGAAGCACTGTATCCCTTTGGCTATGGCCTTTCCTACTCCGATTTTGAAGTAAGCAAGGTGGAGGCAGATACAAAGAATGTTACTCCTGAAGGTGTAACCGTGTCTTTTGATATTAAGAATACAGGAAAGGTTGCGGCAGCGGAAACGGTTCAGGCTTATGTGAAGGTAGAAATGGAAGGTACTCCAAATGCTCAGCTTAAGGCCTTCAAAAAGGTATTCCTGAAACCGGGCGAAAGCACAAGCGTTTCTTTGAAACTTCCCTTTGAAGCTTTCAGCCTGAGCGATGATGAAGGCAAGCACAGAGTTTATAAATCAGATTACAGTGTTTATGTTGGAACCTCTCAGCCTGACAAGCGCAGTGAAGATTTAACAGGCAAAAAGCCTGTCCGCATTGCTTTTGAAGCACGGGAGGAAAGCCTGGTGTAAGCTGTTGTGCCTATAACGGTTTCCCTTCTATAAATAAGGCGCAGCGCAGGAGAGAAAATAGGCGGGTTTATCCATGCCCCTGCCTGCTGGTGAGAAGGGATTCAGCCAAGCTACAAGCCAATGAGCCAAAACTGTTATTTAGATAATTAAAAACAGGATTTAACACTTGAACAGCTCCGGAATGCAAACCGGGGCTGTTATTTTTGAACTTTTACGGGAATAGAAGGCTGCTGGAGGATGTCTTATCTGTCTGTCCTACAAGTAATATAGAGTAACAGGTTATGTGGTAAAAGGGGTTAAAGTTATCCATTTTGGAATATAGAAAGATAATTTTAGCTTATTGTCGTTGAAGACAAAAAACATTAATATGGAAAGGAATTCAAAGGAATTTACTTAAAGGCCCAAAGACTCATATTAACAACATTCAGTTATTAACTCTTTCGGGAGGATAATAAAGGCTTCTTTATACGAAGCGTGGAAGGAATGGATTTATGGAGATTTTGGACAACAGGAAGACTCTGGTTAAGGAAAGCTTTGATGTCATCGTAGTAGGAGGCGGTATTGCCGGCGTTTCAGCAGCTGTGGCAGCTGCAAGGCTGGGAGCGAAAACGTTGATACTTGAAAAAAGCATCGTTTTGGGCGGACTAGCAACCGCCGGACTTATCTCCTGGTACGAGCCCCTGTGCGACGGCTGCGGAATGAAAATGGTAGGTGGTATCGGAGAAGAATTAATTCGTCTGTCTATAAGGTATGGTTTTGACGATATGCCCCAGAACTGGAAGGGCGAGGATTTTACACAAAATGCGCCGGTAACCGTCGAATCGGAATCACAGCCCGCTAAACGTTATGCAACCCATTACTCACCAACCCTATTTAGTCTTGCACTTGACGAATATCTGTCGGAAAACGGTGTAAGCCTTATTCTTGATACTCTTATGACCTACCCGGTTATAGAAGAAGGCTATGTTAAGGGGATAATTGCAGAAGCCAAAGAGGGAAAAGTGTTTTATGGTGCGAAATGCGTTATTGACGCTACCGGTGACGCGGATGTTTTCCATAAGGCGGGAGCACCTACCGTGGTGGGGGAAAATTTTCTTTCCTATGTGGCTCACGGTATCAACGAAGGCGCACTGGAAACCTATTCAAAGACCAGGAATATGCATAATTTAAGAAAATGGCTGTTTATGGGAAGTGATTTATTCGGCAAGGGGCATCCCGAAGGCATGCCAACCCTTCATGGAACCACCTCGGAGGAAATAACAGAATTTGTTCTTATGGGCAGAAGGCTGCTCTTTAAATCCATTAAAGAGCAGGACAGAAATTCAAGAGATGTGAGCACGCTATCTTTTATGCCTCAATTCCGAACCATACGCCATCTTACCGGCGAGTATGATTTTAAAGCGGTTGACGGGGAAGCCTTCGGGGATACCATTGGATCCTGCGGCGATTTTAGACCCTTTGGACGAAACAAGCACTATCAGATTCCCTATGGTGCGCTCTATAACAAAGCTTTCCCTAATCTGCTCGCTGCCGGACGGAATATAAGCGCAAGCGGAGACGGCTGGGAGGTTACCCGGGTCATTCCGGTTTGCGCTCTCACAGGGCAGGCTGCAGGAAGTGCCGCTGCATTGAGTATTAGGGAAAATGCTCCGGTTCATAAAGTGAATATCAGGTCTTTACAGGAAACGCTTAGACACAATGGGGTATTGTTTCACTAGAGAGTGGTAACGCCATTCGGCAAAGCAGCGGTAAAGCCATACGACTACATAAGCTGAGCGTCAAATAGTGTGTGAAAGCTGTAACAAAGGCCGTGCTGCGGCTGAGTATAAAATAAAATTTGATGTGAAAGATAATGTCAATCTTATATCGAATCTTATGTTTCTGTGTAGCTACAGATAATACAGATACAATACAGATACGACTATGGCATGTCTCTAGCTACAGCAACGAGTGCATCTGTCACTAGAGACGTCTAGTAAACTTGGGATTAGTTCTTTTAATTTAATAGAAAGTAAATAATTTATTAAGCCGGAAAACGCCTAATTACTTATATATAACGTTTCCCGGCTTTTTTATGCATTTGGTTTGTTGTAGTGAGAGAATGTGATGTAAATTCATAATTGTTATAAAGTTACAATTATTCAAAATTAACGTTACAAAACTTCCGAAATATGGTATTATGATATAAATGTGATTGAGATACTTTTAAATTATTGGGATTCACTGTATTAAGTGCTATTCCAGGTACGAGCTTTTACTATTGCGTTACTGATTTTGTGTTCATCTGAAAGGGGATTGTTTATGAAGAGGTTTATGAAATTGCTTAGTGGCTTGCTCAGTTTAACCGTTGCTTTAACAATTGCTCTGTCTATACCGTCAAGTGTACGGACTTATGCAGCTCAAGGTGAAACCTTTCCCGACATAAAAACCCACTGGGGCAGGGCAAGCATAGAATACGCTACCGGAAAGGGCATAATAAGCGGTTATCCCAATGGTAATTACGGACCTGACGATACCATTACCGTAGAGCAGTTCATAATCCTTCTTGTTCGTACCCTTGGCAGGCAGGATGTGCCCCTCGGATTGGATAATTACATAGCTGCTGCACAAGAGCTGGGAATTCTCCAGGTGGGTGAGCATTACAATTATAAATCACCTATTTTGCGTGGAGATATGGCGAAGATGGCGATCCGGGCTTATGAGACTC
>JAFADM010000137.1 GCA_023424865.1 Bacillota bacterium
CGGTGGATTATTTATATGGAGCTGCACATAAAATACAGGCTTTAACTATGGAGTATACGAATAAAATAGAATATAATAATCAGAGATAGAGGTGCGTTTTTCATAAGTCCCTTGAAGGAGAACAGCGGGTTCCGTGATTTCAGGAAAAAGGGAAAAACGCCGAAGGAGGAAGATGCCGCTCCATCTGCCCCCTGGTTGCCCGGTGTAAAGCTATGCAACTGTCGCCATTAATCGGCGGAGCGCTATCGGCAAAGAATTTGCGATTATAAAGCCGGATTGCTGATGGAATCCCTTTATAGGAGCCGCCGATTGCAAAACCGGGCGGCTCTGTTTATTTATATAGGATTATTATTAATCCAATTTGAAAGGAGAGCTTATCATGAAGCAGCCACTCTTCACAGGTTCATGCGTCGCCCTGATTACACCATTTAACGAAAACGGAGTCGATTACGAGAAACTTGAAGAGCTCATAGAATGGCATATCCGTGAAGGCACCGACGCAATTCTCATTTGCGGTACAACCGGGGAATCTTCCACCATGCCTGACGATGAGCATCAGGAAACCATTCGTTTTGCCGTAAAGAAAATCAGGAAGCGTGTCCATGTGATGGCCGGCGCAGGGAGCAATGACACCCGCTATGCCATCGAGCTTTCACAGTTCTGTGAAAAAGAGGGCGTGGATTCGGTTCTGACGGTTTCACCATACTATAACAAAACAACTCAAGAGGGCCTCTACCGGCATTTTAAAGCCATTGCGGAGAGTATACATATTCCTGTTGTTTTATATAATGTCCCCAGCCGTACCAACCTCAATATTGAACCTGCTACCTTAAAGCGTCTTTCTCAAATACCTAATATTGTGGGCCTTAAGGAATGTAACCTTCTCCAGGCCGCGGAAATCCGCTATCTGTGCGGAGACGATCTGGTTCTGTATTCCGGAGAGGACGGCAATGTCATTCCCCTTCTGTCCCTTGGCGGCAAGGGTGTCATTTCCGTTATGGCCAACATTATTCCCGCAGACACCCACCGTATGGTAGCCACGTTTTTGTCAGGAGATATTGAAGCAGCGAGGGATTTACAGATTAAAACAGTACCGCTGGAACGGGCGTTGTTCTGCGAAACCAGCCCCATACCGGTAAAAGCGGCCATGAATCTGATGAATATGAAGGTAGGCGATTGCCGAATGCCTCTTGTTGAGCTCAGTGAAAAGGGTATGAATTGTCTTCATGCCGCCATGAAGGAATATGGCCTCATTGGATAAAAAACCTTACGGCAATAAAAACTACTTTTAGTTCTTCCTATACTTGAATCATTAAATAATACTTGATATGGAATGGAGCCAACATGATAAACATACTGCTGAACGGCTGCAACGGAAAAATGGGGCAGGCGGTAGCCCGTACCGCCAGATTCCGTGAGGATTTAATTATAGCTGCTGGGGTGGACGCCACTGCACGGGAGGCCTCGGGGTTTCCTGTTTATACCTCGCCTTATGATGTTGCTGAGAAAATTGATCTTGTTCTGGATTTTTCACACCCTAATGCCTTAAATACCATACTCGATTTTGCAGTTGCAAAGGATCTTCCATTGGTTATCGCCACTACAGGTTTTACCGAAGAACAGAAGGAGCGTATTTACCAGGCGGGAAAGCAAATTCCCGTGCTTTTGTCGGCCAATATGTCTCTTGGGATTAATCTTCTTCTTGAGCTTGTAAAAAAGGCGGCTAAGACCTTGTACGGCTCCTTCGATATTGAAATTATTGAAAAGCATCACAATCAGAAGCTGGATGCCCCAAGCGGCACGGCCCTGGCTATTGCAGACGCCATTAACGGAGCAGTATCCGGTGATAAGCTCAAATATGTATACGATCGCCATTCCACTCTTCAAAAGCGTACCATTAATGAAATTGGCATTCACGCGGTACGCGGCGGTACAATAACAGGTGAACACACGGTACTCTTTGCGGGAAACGATGAGATGATTGAAATAAAGCATACTGCCGTTTCCAAGGATCTCTTCGCCGAGGGTGCGTTAAGGGCGGCGGCCTTTCTTTATGGCAAGGAGCCGGGCTATTACAGAATGCAGGACATTTTCACATCCTGACAAAAACACATGGGTACCCGAGCTTAACTCATTAAACGTTATTAACCGGGCTTTAAATCATAAGCTCACGGGCATCGAATCCGTCTCTTTAAGCCGGAGCTGCTTACCCAAATGACTACTAATTAAAGTTCGGAAAGCCGAAGACAGACGTTCAAGCGTCTGTCTTTTTTCTGCCGGATACAGGGACAAATTTTTTCCATAAACCTCTTGCCCTGCTTTTTTCCTGACGACATTCTTGACACCTTAAAAACAAAGGTTTAATATAACATTGTTATATAACACTGTTATATTCCATATACTGTAAAAGGTAAGCTGTAAATCCTAACAGGAAGGACGCATTCATGACAAACTCTGACCGTGACGATGAAAGAAGCAATAAGTTAAATCCCTCCGACGAAAGTCCGACAACCCGGCAGCGGATCTTAAAGGCTGCCCAGGAGGAGTTCCTGCGCCTCGGATTTCAGGGCTCTTCTCTCCGCTCCATCGTTAAAGCGGCAGGCGTCACAACAGGAGCCCTTTACGGCTATTACCCCGATAAGGAAGCCTTATTTGACGCCCTGGTGCGGGAGCCTGCGGAAACCCTGTACGGTATTTATCTCAGGGGGCATGATGACTTTGCCGCCATGGAGCCGGATAAGCAAATATCCGAAATGCAGGAGACCAGTTCAGAAACAGTGTGGGTATGCTTTGATTATGTCTATGCTCATTTTGAAGCATTCAAGCTTATTCTGTGTCATAGTGAGGGAACCGCCTACGCCGATTACCTTCACCGGCTGGCAGAGGTGGAAATTCAGAGCTCCCACACCTTCTTCTCCCTTATGAATAAACTGGGCCGCCCTGTCTCCCCCATCCCCGACGACTTGAGCCATATGCTTGCCAGCGCCTATTTAACAGGCTTTTTTGAAACAGTAATCCATAACATGCCCAGGCAAGCCGCCAGGGAGTATATTGAAAAGCTTACGGGCTTTTATGCTGCGGGGTGGAAAAGCCTCTTGGGTATAACTTAATTCTCTTTTTTTGAGTTTATTGTTAGTTAGATATAACTAATTAATTATTATCTATTTAAGTTCAGGAGGTTCAAATGGAAAAAGACAAAAAAACCGGTGCGGCATCCCGCCTTAAAGAGTATGCCGGACCTCACAAAAAGGAATACCTGCTTTCAATTATACTGGCGGTGGCCGGTGTGGCATCCGGTATGATTCCCTACTTTGCCGTGTCAAAAATGGTACTTAAGCTTCTGGAAGGCGGCCGGGAGCTCAACTTTTATCTTCTGTGGTGCGGTATTTCCGCTCTGGGCCTTTTAGGAAAGGTGCTTTTGCATAATCTCTCTACGGCGCTGTCCCACAGGGCCACCTTTGCCGTTATATCTGAGGTTAGAAGACGCATTGCCAGAAAGCTTGCCGCCGTTCCCATGGGTTATGTACTGGATAATCCCTCAGGAAAATTCAAGAACACCATGGTTGAAAAGGTGGACAGCATTGAACCCACCCTGGCCCATGTGCTGCCTGAAATGACCTCCAATCTCTTAGTCCCTTTGGCCATTATCGCTTATCTTTTTGCACTGGACTGGCGGATGGCCCTCATCTCCCTTATAACCCTTCCTGTAGGCGGAGTCTGCTACATGGGAATGATGAAGGACTATGAACGGCGGTTCGGCGAATATGTAAATGTGGGCCGGCACATGAATGCCACTGCGGTGGAGTATATCAATGGTATTGAGGTCATTAAGGCCTTCGGCCAGTCGGCTACCTCCTACAAAAAATTCTCTGAGGCGGTACACCGGAATGCCACCTATGGCCTGGACTGGATGAAGGACGTACAAACCTATTTTTCCATGGGCATAGGCATTTGGCCTGCCGTTCTTGTGGGAGTGCTTCCCCTGGGCTGTGTGCTGTACATGGGCGGAACCCTTACAGGCGCAACCTTTATAACCGTTATGATCCTTGCCCTGGGTATTATGGGACCTCTGCTTTCCGCCATGTATTATACCGATGATATTGCCCAGATCGGCGTTATTGTGGGTGAAATCGGCAGCATCCTGGACGAACCGGAGCAAATACGGCCCGAAACACCGGCAAGACTTAAGAATCTGGATATCCGCCTCGATAAGGTTACCTTTGGCTATAAGGAAACGGAGATTCTCCATGGTATTAATCTTAACATTCCCGCAGGCTCGGTTACCGCTTTGGTCGGTCCCTCCGGAGGCGGAAAATCAACCATTGCCAAGCTTATTGCCTCCTTCTGGGACGTTACCGGTGGCTCTGTTTCCATCGGCGGCACGGATGTGAAGGACATACCGGCAAGCCAGCTTATGGATTTAATCGCCTTTGTGGCACAGGACAATTTTCTCTTTGATCAAAGCATTATGGAAAATATCCGGATGGGCAAGCCCTCCGCTTCCGATGAGGAAGTGCGCCAAGCTGCAAGGGCGGTAGGCTGCCACGATTTTATTATGGCGCTTGAAAAGGGTTATGCTACCGTGGCCGGCGGAGCCGGAGCCCATTTATCCGGCGGTGAGCGCCAGCGCATCACCATTGCCAGAGCCATGCTTAAAAACGCCCCCATCATTATTCTGGATGAAGCCACGGCTTATACGGATCCTGAAAACGAAGCGGTAATTCAAAGTGCCGTTGCAAAGCTCATTGCAGGAAAGACACTGATTGTCATCGCCCACCGTCTTTCCACCATAACCGATTCGGATAAAATTGTGGTCATTGATAACGGTCTTATCAAGGCAACAGGCACCCACACTCAGCTTCTGGACAACGAGCCCCTGTACAGGGAATTATGGCAGGCCCATATCAGCGCCAAGGATGTGGCTTAAAGGAGGATTACAATGCTAAGAACCATTCGTAAATTTTTTGCTTTTGCCGGAAAAAGAGGCCGCCTCATGAAGCAGGGCATCCTTCTGGCATTTATAAATTCCGTCTTCCAGGCATTTCAGATTATTGCCCTGGCTCTTGTTTTAAAAGCCATAACGGAAGACACCATGACACCGGCCACAGCCTGGACCTCGCTGGGCATTATGATCGTCAGTATGATTGGAGCCATACTCACCCGTCAGAAGGCCACCATGGCCCAGGCCGAAGGCAGCTTCATGATGTGCGCCGACAAACGGACCCAAATTGGCGATCAGATGAAATACATGCCCATGGGCTATTTCAACTCCAACAGCCTGGGGGACATCACAGCGGTGGTCACATCAACCATGGAGGATATGCAGAATATCGCCCCCCGGGTTATGGATAAAATCATTCACGGCTATGTTCATGCCGGGGTTATAACCCTGATGCTGTTTTTCTTCGACTGGCGCATCGGAGCAATCATTTTAGGCGGAATTCTCCTGTTCATAGCCGCTAACTCCCTTATGCAAAAAAAATCCCGGCGTATCACGCCTTTAAGAATAAAATCCCAAACCCGGCTGGTAGGAGCTGTACTGGAGTATGTACAGGGCATTGCCGTGGTCCGCGCCTTCAATCTTGTCCGCTCGGCAGGCCAAAGCCTGGATAAGGCCATCGAAGAATGCGAAAAGAATAATGTGAAGCTTGAAATCGCCTTTATTCCTTTTATGCTCCTTCAAAGCCTGCTGCTTAAAATGTCCAGCCTGGTGGCACTGCTGGCTTCCATCCTCTTTTTTCTCTCAGGCAGCATGGATTTGACCAATTGCCTTTTAATGATGGTATCCTCCTTCATTATCTACAGCCAATTGGAATCGGGCGGTAGCATGTCGGCCCTGCTGCGTTCTGTGGATTTGTCCATGGATCTGGTAGACAATATCACCTCCACCCCTGTTATGGATGAAAAAGGAAAGACGCTCTCCCCTCAAAGCTTTACCATTGAAGGCAGGGATGTCAGCTTCAGCTACGATAAAAAGAAAATCCTGGACAAGGTTTCCTTTACCATTCCCCAGGGAACAACCACCGCTGTGGTTGGCCCTTCAGGAGGCGGTAAAACAACCCTGTGCAAGCTCATTACCCGCTTTTGGGATGTGGACGGGGGCGCTATCACCTTAGGTGGCAAGGATGTCAGGGACTATACTTTGGACAGCCTTCTCTCCAATTTCAGCATGGTCTTTCAAAGTGTTTATCTCTTTAACGACACCATTTTAAATAATATACGCTTTGGAAAGCCCGACGCCGGCCTCGAGGAGGTTCGGGCGGCTGCGAAAAAGGCCCGGTGCGACGATTTCATCATGGCTCTGCCCCAGGACTATGATACCCTTGTAGGCGAAGGCGGAGCTACTCTTTCAGGAGGAGAACGTCAACGCATATCCATTGCCAGGGCCATTTTGAAGGACGCTCCCATTGTTATTTTGGATGAAGCCACAGCCAATGTGGATCCGGAGAATGAAAGCCGCCTTCAGGAGGCTATTGCGGAGATGACAAAAAACAAAACCATTATTATGATCGCACACAGGCTTAAAACCGTACGCCGTGCGGATCAGATTCTGGTTTTGGACAATGGGCGCATTACTCAGCGCGGCACCCATGATGAGCTCATGAAAAAAGGCGGACTGTACGCCGATTTCGTGGGTATGCGCGAAACCGCCGTAGGCTGGAAAATCGGTTAAAATCTTCTAAATAGTATTTTAAAAGAGGCTCCCTCCCTGTGTCTTTTCAAGGAGGGAGCCTTTCTATCTGCAAGCATACAGAAGTCCGTTCTTATACCTTAAGTAGCCCATTCTTATACCTTAAGTAGTGCGTTCTTTTACCTTAAGTAGCCCGTTCTTATACCTTAAGTAGTCCGTTCTTATACCTTAAGTCCGTCGATGGGTATCTTTCTGTGGTTTTTCCACGCCATGCGCTTTTGGCCGAAGCATTCTCCAAATGCCGCCCCGCCGATGATGAAAACAGTTCCGATAAGTTGTACAAAGGTTAACCGCTCATTTAAAAGAACCGCTGAAAAGACCAGCGCCGAAACAGGCTCCAGATAACCGCAAATGGCCACAGACTGGGCTGAAAGCTGCGAAATAGCGGAAAAATAGAGATAACAGCCAATACCTGTGTTTACAATGCCTAAAAGCAATATAGGAAGCAGACTCTGGGCAGGAATTTCGAAAATCGGTCCCTTCCTGAGCAGCATATACAGCCCTGCCGCTGCAAAGCTCATTATGAGCTGCCACATGGGATTTTCAAGTCCTGTTATGCTTGAAGCCTTTTTACTGAATATAACCATAACCGCATACATCACTGCAGAAAAGAAGCCGCAGGCGAGGCCCCACGAAAAGCCTCCCACCATCAGGGTCTTATAATTTACAAGAACCATCCCCACTATAACAGAAAAAAAGCCAAAAAGCTTGACGGCAGTCATTCTCTCACGAAAAACCAGCGGAGCCATAACCATGACGATAACCGGCCCGCAATAGTAGGCCAGCGTTGCTACACTCACTCCGATTCGCACATAGGCCTCATATAAAAAGATCCACCCGGCCCCCATCGCCAGCCCAGAAATCATTAAATAAGTGAAATGCTTTTTGTTTTTTAAGCATTGTGCTTTTTGCTTGGACAAAATAAAGCAGGCAATTAAAAATAAACTGCCTGTCAATGTTCTGAAAAACACAATGACATCGCTTGAGAGCATAATTTGACTTGCCACAATCCCGTTGGTACCAAATAAAAGCAATGCCGTGAAATACTTAATATTCGCTTTCTTCATTTAACCTCTGCCGCCCTCTTTAGTCTGTAATAAGTAAAATAGCCCTGGTGACCCTGCCTCCCAAAAGCAAGGGAAAGAAGTATTCACTCCTCTTCCCTTGCTTTTGGGCCAGCAATAATTTATCATACTTAATAGCATTACAAAAGCGAATGTTTAGCATGGTTGCCATAACAAAATTACATAGTTGGAGTTTGCAGAATATGGATATGAATATTCAAAAATACATGGCCTTTGTGAAGACCATCGAATACGGAAGCTTTACAAAGGCAGCCGAAAGCTTGAGATATTCGCAATCCGGCATAAGCAGGATGATTCAGGACCTGGAATCCGAATGGCGGGTCTCTCTGCTCGAACGGGGACGTTTCGGAGTACGGCTGACTTCCGACGGTCTTAAGCTGCTTCCCTATGCAAAAAGTGTCTGTCATGAATACCAGAGGCTGCAAACTCAAATTAATGAGCTCCACGGTCTGCAATCCGGAATGATCCGCATTGGAACCTTTTCAAGTGTTGCCACCCACTGGCTTCCAAACATAATCAAAGAGTATCAGAAGAGTTATCCAAATATTGACTATGAGCTTTTAATGGGGGATTACAGGGAAATCGAAACCTGGATTCTGGAAGGGCGTGTGGATTGCGGTTTTGTAAGGCTGCCGACACAGCCTGATCTGGAAATTCTCTTCTGGGAAATCGACAGGCTTTTGGTCATTCTTCCAATAAACCACCCTTTGGCCAATTGTGATCGCTTTCCTATGGAAGCACTGTGCAACGATCCCTTTATGCTTTTGGAAAAAGGAAACAAGGCTGAAGTATCAGAAATATTTGAAAACTGCGGTATTCAACCAAAGGTCCATTTTACCACATGGGACGATTATGCCATCATGTCCATGGTGGAAAGCGGGCTGGGTATCAGTATTCTGCCGGAGCTCATTTTACAGCGCATTCCCTACCAAATCATAGCAAAGGAGCTGGAGGTTCCGGCTTATCGTAAAATCGGCCTTGCCATGCGTGATAAAAAGACGGCATCCCTTGCCGTTAAACAGTTTTTAGACTATCTTCACTACAGGAAACCATCCGGAAGCTGAGGAACTGTTGCAGCTCAAAGCATTAAAAGCTCGGTGCATCCTCCCCCCTCCCCTTTAGCCATATTTGTATACACAAACGGCTGCCAATGAAAAAGCGCCGCCCCAACATAACGGGCGGCGCTTTAAAGTGCGTCAATAATTGCTTTTGTCTAGGCTTCTCTGCGAATATACCTGTCAATGACCGGGTTAATTAAGTAGTTGATGACATAACCCGGCAGGCTGAAGCCCAGAACAACGTAGTAGGCGTATGAAATTACCAAAGCCAGCATGTTTCCTGTCAGCTGGACAATGAGTATGGGAAACAGAACAAGTATCGCGGCAAGCAGTACGACACCGAGATTCGGAAGGAAACGGGCAAAGGCAAATAAAAAGGCATTTTTGTAAAGATCCTTAAGCTTGAGCTTATAGGTCACCATCATGGGGTAAATAAACAAATTCATCATGGTGAAGACTAGAAGAACAACGATAAGCAGTCCATTGGCAATGGCCATAACCAGGTTGTCCCCCATACCAAGATTGGAGTAGAGGTACAAATCATATAAGAGGAAAACAAGCAGCAAGAGATTAATTAAGGAGGTCAAAAGGCTTTGCTTGAGATTTTCCTTCATTTTATCCTTAAAATCCGACCACATAAAAACAGGAATCTCGTAGGAGAAGCAACGCAATATATAGGTTAATCCAGCCTGTGCAGGACCCACACAAAGAGCTGGGATGACCATGAACAGCATCACCAGAGGAAAGGAATTAGCAAGAAGCATGGGCAGCAAAGCTTCAGGCTCAATGGTCGCTGTAATACTGGACATAAAAAATTCCATAAGCAAAGCACTGAGAACAAAGGAAATAATTATTGCCGGTAAATTTAACAGAATATAAAGAAAATTAAGACTTATAAGCTTCCAGAATTTCCTGCCTAAAACCTGGAAGAATATAGTAAACCGACTTCGCTCATCTTCATATTGCTCTCCCGGCGATACATCAAAAATCTTTTCTTCTGTCATAGTTCTCTCCCTTAACATAATAAATATGGTATCATTATAACATAGTTGGTTCTCAGATAATCAGAAGATTTGTAAACTTTTTTATTCGGTATATACTACCGTATAAACATAACGGAGGTCTTATAAAATATGAAACTTTTTATTAAGCAGAAGGTTTTTTCTCTGGGTGACAAGTACACCATCTTCAATGAAAGTGAACAACCGGTTTTTACAGTAGAGAGCGAGGTCTTTACTCTGGGGGCTAAAATCCATTTATTTGATGCTCTGGGTAACGAGCTCTATTATATTGAGAAAAAGCTCTTCCGTTTTCTGCCTGAGTATGAGCTTTATTCCGGTGGTGTTTTAGTTGCAGTTGTAAAAAAAGAGTTCTCCTTCTTCAAGCCAAAGCTTTATATTACCAGTCCCTCTTTTTCCTATACCCTGGAGGGAGATATCTTCAGCATGGATTTTTCCATTAGCGACGGGCAGCGCACTGTGGGTGAAATCAGCAAGCGCTGGCTGTCCTTTGGCGACAGCTACGAGCTATATGTTTACGATGACAAGGACGCGGCCCTTTTCTCCGCTCTTGTCATTGCCATTGACAACTGCCTTCATAATGAAAGCCGGGACTAAAAAGGAATGGTTCTCAGACAAAAAAACTTTTTTAAGATTATATGAAAAAAAGAGAAAATCCATATTGACACTGTCGAATCCTGCCTGTATAATTAATCTTGCTGTTGCGGCAGAAACGGTTGAAAACCTCATCAACCAGCAATAGCAAAGGTTTTGCGGTCGTGGTGGAATGGCAGACA
>JAFADM010000208.1 GCA_023424865.1 Bacillota bacterium
TAAGAAGGGTCATAAAGATGCCTAAAACAATGACAAGGGTTAAAAGGGCCGTTGCAAAAAAAGACTGAAACGGCTGAAAGACAACACCTGCAAAGAACATGGTGATAATGGCAATAAGGGTAGGGAATGCGCCACCAGCTAAAGGGAAAGCTTCATCCTATGGTTAAAAAAACACCCTGCTATTGGACAGAGAGCTAATGCCGCTGATTGCAGGTCATACGTTTCTTCCTATGGTCAAAAAACAGTCTGTGAATCAGTGGCTGCACATAAAAAGATGAAGCTCCTGTCCATCCCAGACGATTCTTTCGACAAGCAATTTTATGAGAATCCGTTTTTCATAAAGGGTAAGCGTTGATAAATCGCTGAAGGGAGGGGAGAGCTCACGTACCAGGCTGCCGATGCTGGCAAAAGCAGAGCCAGGCTTTGAAGTGGCCTCCTTAATCCGGTTTACTTCCTGAATGAGCCGTTTTTGCTCGTTGTCAAGCTCGGTGATGCGAAGGTTTACCCGCTGGATAAAAGCTTCATTTAAATTACTTTGAGAAAGGGATGCCAAAAGGTGATTCATTTCATCGGTACACTTTTTTATACGGTTGGAAATCAGGTCCGGACAGAATTCATAGGGCCAGCCTTTTATTTCGTTCCGAAGCCGTTCAAGATTCTGACAAAGGCTGCTGTTGGGCTGTGAATAGTTTGTGAGACAACTCAGGACGCTTTCATCGGCTTGTTGTCCGTTAATATTCTGACAATGGCATAATGCCATGCCGCCCCTTAATTTATTGGAGCATAAATAATCGAACCGCATGGATCCTCCCCGATTTTTAGCAAACATACGGCTGCCGCAGATCTTACAGTAAATAAGCCCCGAGAGCAGTGCGTAATTATTGTGGAGCTTTGAAGGGGTCTTGCCGTCGGGCTTTCCTGCTGCCAAAGCGTTTTGAACGGCAATCCACTTTCTCCCCGGAATAAGCCCCTTGTGCTTTCCTATGGCCACAATCCAGCGCTGAACAGGCTGGCGGGGAGCATGCGCTTTTTTATAATCTCTTTTATTGTAGGTTATAAGTCCCAGTTTTTCGGAACAGTCCTTTTCATCAAAGCAAACATCGGCGTTTAGAGCCTTAAAATAACTGAACGCATCGTGATCCGCCACGCAATAAACAGGGTTTTGAAGTATTTCCTTAATACCCTGGAGCGAATAGAGTTTTCCTGTACGTGACGTAATGCTTCTTTTTATTAAATATTTACTGACTCCGGATACGCTTTGCAGCTCAAGGTATTTCTCAAAAAGAGTTTCTACAATTTGTATTTCATCATTATCCACTTTCAGCATGCAGGAATGCTTCACCTTGCCGTCCATAATAACATCCACTCCTTTTTCGGATATAAAACCCGTTGGGGTGGTGCCGCCAAGCCAGCGGCCTGTTCTGGCCAGCATGAGCATATTGTCCCGGACCCGTTCGGCAATGGTCTCCCGTTCCAATTGGGCAAAGACGCTGGCAATATACATCATGGCCTTACCCATGGGCTTTGAGGTGTCAAACTCCTCCTTAATGCAAACAAAGGAAATTTCACGACGGTTCAATTCCTCGATTAACCCGGCAAAATCACTTACATTGCGGCTGATGCGATCCAGCCGGTAGCATACGATATAATGGGGCTTCTTTAGCTTCATATCCCTGAGCATTTTTTGAAAATGGGGCCTTTCCGTGTTCTTAGCTGAAAAGCCCTCATCCTCATATATGGTGATATCTTCAACAGCGCTTCCAAACTTAGAAATAATATAGTGTCTGCACATTTCTATCTGATTTTCAATACTGTCGCCCTTGCCTGTAAATACGGATTTACGGCTGTAAATAAAAAATTTCAAAAGCGGTACACCTACTTCAAAACGGACGGTTCACAAAAGTATATTAAGATGCTCCTGCTTTTATTTATTGAGGCTATGTTGAGTTTAACAGGTTAGTAGAAATTTTGAAAAAGAACTTGTCCGGATTTTGTAATGTGAAGCCTTGTACTATAAAAAAATATGGTACAATGAGGGAAAACATAAATTGGAGGGAGCTATGATTTTCATACTCATGATACTGATTACTCTTGTATTTGTATGGAAAATTTGGAGCTTCTATGAATCAAACTATTATGTTGAAAGCGGAAATACCTATAGGCGAACGGTGATAAATGGTCAAAAATACAACCAATATCTCACCTTCCAGTGCCTTCAAAAAATGGAGGTCTACCAGCGAATCCTTTTAAATATTAATTTGTCCAAAGATGACGATAACTCAGCAGTAATCCCTATTCTGTCTATATCCAACAGGGGTGTTGTTCTTGTGGAGTCTATGAATTGCTGCGGTTTCATACATGGAGATGAATCGAGCCTTATATGGACCCAAACACTTCCCGGCGTCTCAAAAAAGAATTTCTATAATCCCATATGGCAAATAAAAGGACAAATAAAAGCGTTTAACCGTTTTTTTGACGGGGAGTACTCCCGGGTTCTTTCGTCATACGTTGTATTTAATGGCATCACCAATATAAACGGAATAAGCACCAACACCCAAGATATTCGCATTATAAAAAGAAGCAGGCTATATAAAGCCCTGATATCCGATAAGGAAGCTATGAAGCTAACCAATGAAGAGGTGGACCGAATCTATAATGCCCTGGAAGCATACAGCTGTGACGAAGATGAACCCAAGTCCCTTCACAAGGTTTAATTCTCAATTAAGAAAGGCATGCAAGCCTTTTGTATGATAGGAGCCAAATCATGAGTAAAACAACGGATATTCCATTAGGCGAGGGAAGACAAATTCAGTTTGGTATTGTTGGAAGCGGCTGGCGAAGCGAATTTTATCTCCGTATTGCAAAAGAACTTCCTCAGTATTTCAAGGTTTGCGGACTTGTTACAAGAAATACGGAAAGCAGGGAGAGGCTGGAAAAGGACTGGGGGATTAAAACCTATAGCGCTATTTACGATTTGCTTGAAGCAGAGAATCCGGAGTTCATGGTAGTTTCAGTAACCTCCCACGCCATACCTGACGTAATAAAATCGTTGGCGGCGGAAAATATTCCCGTATTGGCGGAAACGCCCCCGGCACCGGATCTCGATAAGTTAATTGAGCTTAATAAGCTTACGCTGGAGGGTGCTAAAATTCAGGTTGCGGAACAGTATCATCTCCATCCCGCCCACGCTTCCCGCATTGCCATAGCAAACAGCGGTCTGCTTGGTACTGTAAGCCATGCCCAGGTCTCCTTTTCTCACGGTTATCACGGTGTCAGCATGCTGAGAAAATTATTAGGCATAGGCTTTGAAAATGCAGAAATCAATGGTTTCCGGTTTAATTCCCGGAGTGTTTCGGGATTTTCCAGAAAGGGGCTCTCCAATGAGGAAACTCTGGCTGAAGCTCCCCACGAATTTGCTATTTTTGATTTTGGAGGCAAGACGGCCCTTTATGATTTCGAAAGGGACCAGCACCGTTCCTTCGTTCGAACCCAGCGCATCATAGCCAGGGGAGAGAGAGGAGAAATAGCCAACAATACCGTCAAATACCTGAAGGATTTCAAAACCCCCATAGAATACGATTTCATAAGGAAAAATACGGGAGAAGAAGGGAATATGGAAGGCTACTTCCTTAAAGGAATTCTTGCGGGGAATGAATGGGTTTACACCAATCCCTTTATTCCCGGCAAGCTTTCGGACGACGAAATTGCTGTTGCCTCCTGTCTTGCCAAAATGAGTGTCTGCGTTAAGGAGGGAACGGACTTTTACAGTCTGGCAGAAGCTTCCCAGGACCAGTATCTTGCGCTTATGATGACCAGGGCTATAAACACCGGTGAAAAGGTTAAAACCCTAACGCAGCCGTGGGCTGATTAAAGAGCTGCAATAATGGGCAGTGTGCCTAAGGAAGCAACTACCAAAACCCTGAACTGAATAACGAGATAGACCACCAGCAGATAAGTAATGTAAAAGCAAGATATCCTGCAATAATCTTGACAGGTTCGCTTACTCAATGATACAATATTCAACGTTGAGCAAGTGAGGTGAAATGAATTGACACGGTTACTGGTACTTGGAATATTAGATGTTCAGCCAATGTCTGGCTATGATATTCAGCAGACATTGCAGATGACGGACGCAGAACGTTGGGGCGGGGTATTAATTGGTTCCATTTATCACGCTCTGAAAAAAATGGAACATGAAGGATATGTAATGGTTTCCAGTATTGAACAGACAGGGCACCGCCAAAAAGCTGTTTACTCCATTACGGATACTGGGCGAACTTATCTCCAAACGCTGATTAAGGATTCGCTAAAAGCGTCCTCTGTTCTATACCCCTCAACATTATATTCCGGGCTATCCTTTTACGAGAAGCTATCAGTGGAGGAATGCCGAAAGGCGCTTGAAGAACAACGCATTTCTCTAAAAGATGAATATAGTGCTGTGAAACGTGGACTGGAAGCAAAAGATGCTGCTATGCAACACCAAATACCCCCAATGGTCAATCTTATAATGGAGAATATGTTTTTCATTATAAAGCAACAGCAAGATTTTGTTGATAAGGCTTTGGCCCTTTTAGATAAAGAGCACTAAAATTCTCCCTCGTAACAGAGGGAGAAAAAATACCTCAGATACTCAATGTTGAATAAACAATATTAATCATATGGAGGGGTGAAAATGGTTTTGATGGAAGCTAAAGGTATACACAAGCAATTTCATAACCGAGAGGTTGTGAAAGGCATTGATTTAGAAATTCGGCAGGGTGAAATTCTAGCTTTGATTGGAACAAACGGAGCCGGGAAATCGACCACACTGGCAATGCTCTTAGGGATATTACCGCCGGATGCTGGAACAATTACGCGCTGGAGGGAAGATTATAAGGCGCATATAGGAGTTCAATTGCAATCTACTCCCTTTTTTGAAGGTTATAGCACCGAAGAAAATTTGAGAATTTTTGCAGCATTATACAACGTGGGGATGAATAAAGAACAAATTCAGACCGAACTGGAGAAATGCAATCTCCAGGAAGCGAGAAAAACACTTGCTTCACGCCTGTCAGGCGGGCAGCAAAAAAGACTTGCGATTGCCGTTACCACTCTGCACAATCCAGAATTGATTATACTTGACGAGCCAGCGGCAGGACTTGACCCCCGTGCCCGACACGAAGTAAGAACTATGATAAAGCGATTAGCAGAAAATAAGGTAACCGTTCTTTTTTCATCACACGACATGGAAGAAGTATCACGTATTGCGGACCGTATCATTTTGATGCACGAGGGGCTAATTGTTGCCCAAGGTGAGCCGGAAAATCTCTTACAGCAATATCACGCCGAAAATCTTGAAAGCCTGTATCTTGAATTGACGGACAGCACACAAGCAGGGAGGGAATAAAATGAAAACCATATTCAACCTTACGTTTAAATCTGCAAGCCGAGATCCTTTTTTACTTGTATGGTCTATCTTACTGCCAATCGGTGGAGCAATTGGATTAGGCGTTTTTATAAAGTCCCCGGATTATCCTGAACATATTTTAACCGGCATGATAGCTGTAAGTATCTTGTTTTACTCTTTTACGACAACATCGTTTGCTATTCTGACACAACGTCGCAGAGGCGTATATAATCTTCTGAGGGTAACACCTATGCCGCTTTGGAAATACGTGTGCAGCATATCAGGAGCTTGGACTTTAATTTCGTTTGTATGTGCCATGCTCGTATTACTGTCAGGAACTCTTGTATTAAAAATAAACATTTCTGTGCCGTCTTTTTTCGCATTAATACCCGTGATTATTATAGCAACGGTTGGGTATGTTTTCTTCAGCTTTTTTATAGCAAGTCTAAGCCGCACAGAAAACAATGTAAGCCTTTTAACAAATATTATTTCCATGCCTCTATTGTTCAGCAGCAGTGCTTTCTACTCCCTGAACGATGCTCCCGAATTTCTTCAAACGATTAACAGATTTAATCCTTTCCAGTGGTTTGTCAATGGCTTGCGCAATGCTTTTGATTTAGCATGGTTTAGCTATTTAACAGATTTGGGCCTAGTATTATTGGGGGCAATCGCAACACTGATATTGGCACTAAGAACATTTCGATATGCTGATGTTTAGAATTACACTCGTAATTGTGCGGAAGCCTGCCGCTTGGTCGTTCAGGAAGGCGGCCAAGCGGGAAACCCACTAGTCATAATAGAGCCTGATCAGTTTGATCAGCTCCTCCATGTCCAGCCCCAGTGTCTTGTAATAGTCAATATCCTTTTTCAGCTTGTCCAGCGCCATTTCGGTGCGCTTATCTGAAAGATCCACTGATGTGAGGCGCGCGACAAAGCAGCCCTTGCCCACCATAGTAATGATGAAGCCGGCGCGTTCCAGCTCCTCCCATGCCTTTTTCACTGTGATGACACTGATTTGCAGTTCCCTGGCCACCGTGCGTATGGGGGGAAGGCAAAAACCTTCTTTCAGCTGTCCCTTTATGATCTGAGCCGATATCTGCTCGAATAGTTGTTGATATATCGGTTTGTCCGATGTTCCTGATATAATAATATCCATGGGCGTTACAGGTCAACCTTTTCAAAATTCTTCGCGGATTTATTATACGCCAGCACTGTAAGTAAGGCAAAGAAGATTATGCCGGCTGCCAATACGGGAAGTTGGCGTAGGAGCTCTTGGCTGCTAATGCCGTCGAGAATATATGCTGCTGCAGGCACGGACAGCACGAGTGTTTCGATAGCTGCGGCAAACAGGGTGGATGCGATTATAGCGCTGAGGAGGGGCCAGCCTATCTTGTATGCGTTTTTGTAAAACATAGGGAAGAATATTACGTTGAAAATGCCGTACATTGCAAGCACACAGCCAAGATATGCGATGTTGGCATCAATCATAAAATTGCCGTTGGGGTACAGGGCCATGTTGATGGCGACGAATACGGCAGCTAACGCAATTTGAAGGAGTTCAAGGGCGGCGATGGACAGTACCCGCGCCTTAACGACGTCGCACTTCCTGATAGGGAGCATTACCGTAAAGCCGATATCATTCTTAGCTTTGGCCTCGGTGAATATGTTGGGCACAGCGATAAAGAAGAAGTACATCATAGCAATAAAATACACCCATTGGGGAATAAGAAGGAATGCGCTGGATAGAAGTATTAGGAAAAAAAGAGGATTTATAGCAAGACGGAATTCTTTATATAACAGGTTTCTCATAAGCGGCCTCCTTTTTTGCGTGATAGATCATAATATCCTCAAGGCTGGGCGATTCAGCCGCAAGGCCGTCATCCGGACGAAGAGCGGCGGTTTTTATAAGACCGGTAAAACCGAAGGCGTTGATTTTACTTGCTATCAGCCGCGGCTTTACGTTGTCGAGCTGTTTGAGTGTCCCGCTGACCAGGCGGTAGGCGTCAAGAAGCTCATCCTTCGACCGGCTTTCGATAATCCGGCCGTTCTCGATATAGGTGATGAAGTCAGCGCATTTTTCCAGGTCGCTCGTTATATGTGTGGAGAAGAATATGCTCCTTTCCCCATTCTCAATGAGCTCCTGAAACAGCTCCAAAAGATTGTCACGTGCAACGGGATCAAGTCCGCTGGTCGGTTCGTCAAGCAGCAGCAGCCTGGCGTGGTGGGAAAGCGCCAGTGCCAGGGAGTATTTGACCCGCATACCGTGGGACAACTCGGACGGACGCTTGTTTTCGTCCAGTGAAAACCTCTTCATGTATGTTTCGTACACCGAGTGGTCCCAGTTGCCATAAAACCTGCGAAAAACGTCGGTGATATGCTTGATCCTGGTTTTAGCGTAATAATCGACGCCGCCGAAAGTATAGCCGATATGTTGTTTTAGCTCGAGTTCGTTATTGTCAAAATCCTTACCAAGTATCCGGATACTGCCGCTGTCTTTATGCAAAAGACCCAGCATCGATTTGAGGGTAGTGGTTTTGCCTGCGCCGTTGGCGCCTATAAAGCCCATTATATAACCGCTTTCCAGTGAGAACGACACCTCTTTTAAACTAAAATTCCCGTAACTCTTACACAGTTTTTGTACCGATAATATCTCCATAGATAACCTCCCTTTGACTTGATAATTTTATATTCTGCTAAGCTAAACTCGAATTGGGTATACTGTATATACACAATATAACACGATGCCTGGCAGAATTCAAGACCTCCAGGAAGGGCCAACTGGATGTTTCTTGCCAAAAAACAGGTCTCCTGTGTTCCTTATTTATTCTGGAAGGCTTATTTACCGACCTGATTTCACAGTCTCGACAATAAGGCTGGAGGGTATCATCGCTTGCTGTGCTAGGACATACCGGTAAAATCATAAGGATTATTGGAGTTTAAGTATTAAGGCAGGGCTGTCCATGAAAAAGAGCGAGGTTCGAAAAAACCATGTTAGGATAGTCATTGTACATGAGGCTGAAAATATACAGGCTCACCTCCTGGCTCAAAAAATCAATGAATTCCATGCCTCTGTCATTGAACGCAGGCTGAAACAATCCAAGCTATCGGCAGAAGAAAAGCTCATTGCTCTAAAGCAAATCATCGAAAACATAAAGTCCGGGAAAACATATGAAAAATAGAGGTGGCGTATTGCTGTTTCTTTCCCTTTCCATGGTTGCGCAAAACGTCCGTTACAGGGTACAAAAACATTGGTTATAACAGCAATAAGCCGCTCCCGGGGGGAATCAATAATCCGGCAGCCCACAACACCCGCCGCATTGCATCCGAATCCCATACACATGCATGGTTAACGAAAGAATGCTAATGGAGCTCCAGGATAACCCAGATTATCCTTGCATTATGGTGCGTATCCGAATAGAATTAAAATGGTTCTGTTAAAGATATTTAGTGCTCCTGCGCTTTCGTTTGCTGTTAACCGTTGCAATTCCTGCTCTATGGAAAGACGCGTAAACCAAAACTAAGAAACCGAGGTGGGGCTTAAAATGTTCAAAGCGTTCGTGGTTGATGATGAGCCGTCTGTAATTGAAGGCATGAAGCTCATGATTCCCTGGAGTGATCTGGATTTTGAATTCTGCGGAGAATCTTCCAATGGCCGGGACGCCCTGCAAAAGTTCGGTAGAATACGTCCCCATTTGGTTATAACCGATATTCGGATGCCTCTGGTCAACGGCCTTGAGCTTATTGATGAAGCCCGAAAGCTGAAGCTTGATACGGAATTTGTTATTTTAAGCGGCTATTCCGATTTTTCCTATGCCAGGGAAGCCATGAGGCATCAGGTTTTTCACTATTTGCTCAAACCACTGGATAAGGACGAAATCGTCTCTGTTCTTAAAAGAATTAAAAGTAAGCTGAATACGAAATTTCTCGCTGATTACGGTTTTACGTCGGAGGACGTTGAAACCTTTAAGGCCAGCGCCATCCTATCTCAGGGACTGGAAAATGGGGCTAAGGAAGCCGCCTCTAAGGATGAAGGGCCCTGGTGGAAATCCATCCGGGATAGCTACGACGAGGAACTGAACACAGCTCTTAAGCTAATGAATGAAAAGGATGCCAGGAAGCTAATCGACGAGCTTTTTCATTTTTTTAAAGACAGGCAAATAAGCCTTTATGATGCCGGAATTATGGTAAACAGCTGTGTTTATCATATCCTGCGCATTGCCTATGAACGAAATATAAAGCTTAATACCCTGCTGCCCGTAGAAAGGGGAGAGGACTTAAGCTTTGGAAAGCTCAGACGTTACATAACCGATATACTTACCCAGACCATCGAGCTTATGCTGGAGGACAGAAGGAAAAATGCCAGAAGCTGTTTGTATGAAGTTAAGGAATATATTGAAAAGCATTTCACGGCCGAAATAAGCGTTGCCTCCCTGGCCGACAGGGTGTATCTGGAGGCAGGCTATCTGGGAGATGCCTTCAGCAGGCAGTTTGGCTGGAGCATCAATGAATATCAGCATCGCCTTCGGATACAAAAGGCTGTTGAGCTCATTTCATCCACGGATATGAAATTAAGTGATATCGCAGCAGAGGTAGGCTATAACAATTACAATAATTTTTTTACCCATTTCGGGAGGATTACCCGTAAGAAACCCAACCAGTACCATCGAAGCTAAAAGGAAGCTAAAAGCAAAATTTCAAGCACTTTCGATGGAAAGGATGATTTCCGTACCCCTCTGGGGAGCGCTGTGAATGGTAAAATGGAAGCGTTCACCGTAATTCATGGCCATGCGACGGTAAACATTCTGAATACCCACTCCGCTTCCGTTTTCATTTTGGTATTCCTCGTCGCTCCAGTCCCCGTTATGGGGCTCCTCAATGCGGCTCATAATAGACTCAACCTTTTCCTTTGCCATACCTGAGCCATTATCCTTAACGGATATAACAAGGGCGTTGTTAATGATTTCCGCTTTTAAAATCAAGAGGCGCTTCTCTTCGACCGAGGCTTGAAGACCGTGCTTGCATGCGTTTTCAACAATGGGCTGTATGCTCATTTTGGGAATCAGGCGGTTTGAAGCGATTACCTCCGGAGCGATATGAATTTCGTATTCAAATTTTTCCCCGAATCGAAACCGTTCAATGGCCAGATATTTATCTACAAAGTCCATTTCCTCGCTAACTTTTATTAAATCGCTTCCATCGGTCAAAAGACGCTTCAAAAGTTTGGAAAGACTGGAAATAATAACGGAAAGCTCTGTGTATTTATTCTTTACGCAAAAGACCAGTATGGCATTTAAGGTATTGAATAGGAAATGGGGATCCACCTGAGCCTGCAAATATTTGTATTCAGCGCGTATGTTTTCCACCTCAATGCTTTTTTTCTGCATTTCAAGCTTATAGACCACGTTTATCAAATCATTTATCTCAACGATCATGTCATTGAAGGCTGTAATGAGCCAGCCAACTTCGTCCTTACCCGGGCGCTCCAGATGAAGTGGCTGCAAATGATCCTCCCTTACTTTTTTCATGTGATCCGAGAGCTCAGTAAGCCTGAAACGCATGGAATTAAGCATGGACCATATAAGAAAAACAGAAAAACTCGCAAGGGCCAGGGTAATAAGAAGAATATAAGAAAGTACAATTAGCTGCTTCACCATGATTTTATTTTTCCCGTAAAAGCCGGTTATTTTCCATTCATTAAAAACAGGGGACGGTCCGATAGCGTTCTGGAAGATATAGAACTTGTCCTCGGAGGGAAGCTCCAATACGGAAAAGGCCCCATCCACACTTCTTGGCTTAAGTTGGGTACTCCAGATGATTTTGTTTTCGGAAGAGGTTAAATAGGTATCCATATTGCCGCTTTCCTGGCTAAGCTTATTAATAACCCGATCCAGCTTAAGCTCAATAAGAAGATAATTGGTGGCATTATTTAGATAATCTGGGGCATTTATTTTTCTAATAAGAGTGATGCGGTTGTCGTATTGGCTGATGGATATTGCAGTGGAACCAGGGTAAACCACAAAGCTGGAAGTGCTGTCCTCAGCGGCTTTATACCATTTACTTTCCTTTACGTTATCGTCCAGAACCCTAAAATAATCCACATTGATAAAATGAGGATCCGCTATATAGAGGGTTATCTCCGCAATATCCGGATTACTGACCAAATACATGTTAAAGCGGTTTTTAAGCCTTGTCCAGTAAAGATCATAATGCTCGGCAGGAGAAGAAAAGCCCTTGGACAAATCGCTGAAAACCGTTTTATCGGCATTAACCTGATTTCCAATATTAACGGCTGTCTGGGTGAGGATGAAAAAATCCGCGGCAGCACCGTCAAAGGTTTGATTAAGGTAGTGAACGGTATTCTGCTGCATCTCCCTTGAAGTAAAAGCCGTCCAGACGATGGCACCCGCGACGACGGGCAGGCAGACACAGAAAATATAAACCAGTACAAATTTTCTTCTGATACTGACATTGTCAAAAATGGAAAAAATCTTTTTCATCTTCTCCTTTTATCTCCCGTCAAGAGTATTTCTTTTTGTATTCCGAGGGCGAAACGCCTGTCAGCGCTTTAAATTTCTCCGTAAAGTAGCTGTAGTCGGTGTAGCCGCATTTTTCGCAGACAACGGTTATTTTGTAGTCGGCAGAGGCAAAAAGGGTTTTGGCATGTTCAATTCGCAGGTGATTGCAATAATCATTAAATTTTTTACCGGTTTTTTTCTTGACGATTTTACTGATTATTAAAGCAGGAAGGGAAAAATGTTCTGCTATGGCCTGAAGGCTGAGGTTTTTTGTGAAATTTACCTTGATGTATCCGAGAATTTCATTTTCCAAAAGGGGAAGAGGCTTCACACTGTTGCTGTTGAGCTTTTCAAAAATGAAAGTGCACATGTCCTGGGCCAGCTTAGCGGTTTGGGAGGGGCTTCCCCCTATGGAACGGGTGAAATGAAGAATGGGCCTTTTAGCGTCAATCCCCCAGGTATAGGCAAGCTTGCCTATCACATCGGCCAGACGGTAGAGACAAATGGCGCGAAGCCGGTGTGCGCCGGTGCTTTTGCTTAATTCCTCAAAAAACGCATCCAGTGCTTTTATAACCTCATCTTGATCCGTTCCCTTAAGCCCGCTGACCACCCTGTCAAAAGGAAGGTTGGGGAACAGGGTTACTGCTTCCTCAGTGGGTTTAAGCCCAATAAGCTGTGGCTCCATGTCTTCATAGCTCACAATGCCGTATTCGGAGTGAAGCCTGCAATAATTAACAAGCTGCTCCAGCTGCCTGGCGCAGCTATAAAAATCAGAGGGGATGCCGTTTTGGGATAAACCGCTTATGAATATCCAGCCCTGCTTGAGAAAGAGCTCCTGATGGGAGCTGTCGTTTATTTTAAAGTTAATATAGTTGGATAATGCCTTATAATCCTCTATTCCGGGATGCTCCCGGAGCTTTTTCATTCGGTCATGCAGGATGGCAAGATAACTGCCGCTGCCGTTGCAGAAAAGACAGTTTTCATTCTCAACACCCAGAAATGATAATAAATTATCAAACGGTAGATCGCCCCCAGTGTCTGCGCTGTCCTCCTCCGCACCCATAAGAAACTGAATGATGCGTATTTTAGCTCCAACGGGAATATCGAAAATGAGGCGAAGCTTATGTACAAGCCTTTCACTGTCTTTACCGTCCATTAAATCGTTAAAAAGCTGATTGGCAGTGTATCGGATAAGCTCTAAGTTTTCTTTTCGAACAGCACGCTCCTGGGCTAAAACCGCCCGGATGCGGTTAAGCTCCTGTGTCAGCTCCTCGCCGTCCAAAGGCTTTGACAGATATCCCAGAGCACCCAGTTGAAGGGCTTTTTGGGCATAGGAAAAATCATTATAGCCGCTGAGAACTAAAAACTTGGGAGCAGGACTGACGGAGCTTTCAACCTTTTCCATAAGCTCCAGTCCGTTTAAGCCGGGCATGCGTATATCGCAGATCACCAGGTCGGGTTTGGTTTCCAGGATAAGGGAAAGAGAAGAAAAACCGTCGGAGGCTTCTCCCGTGATTTTAAAACCCATTTTGTTCCAATCAACAAAAAGCCGAAGTCCTTCCAGTACGGAGGGTTCATCGTCTACGAGCACCACTTTGAGCATTTAAGATACTCCTTGTTAAAAATGCCCTATAAAAAACCCCAATTTGATAATTTACTTTGGTAAAATCTATACATTATGATGTAATCATACAAGAAACGGGGGTATAAGTCAAACCGCCCGTCAACAGAGGCAGGGAGCATGGTTCCTGTCAAAAGGATTAAGAGGGCATCCCGTTTCAAAAATTAAGGAGGAGGATTCCATGAAAAGAATTTATTCACTTCTTCTCGCCGCGGCAATGATGGTCAGCCTGTCCGCGTGTTCCTCAAACACCAATACACCAAGCTCCACAGAAACGGCTACTCCTACAGCATCGGCATCACCCTCGGCATCAGTGTCAGCAACCCCTGATAACGCACTTCCGGTTCTTTCACCGGACAAACCCGTCACCTTAAGTACATGGATAACCACCAATTACACGACGCCGGCCTCGGATAACAAGCTCACAAAGCTTCTGAAGGACAGGCTTGGCGTTACCCTTACTTATGAAATTATTACTCCTGATGTGGCCGACCAGAAAATCGGCGTTATGCTTGCCGGAGGCGACTATCCTGATCTTATCGGATCCACGGATCAAAACGGCAGACTGGTAACAGGCGGCGCTTTCATCCCTCTGGATGATTACCTTCAGCCCGGTGCCGCCGACGTGCTGTATGAGCATGTGAAGCCTTACTGGAACAAGATAGCCTTTGATGCCGGCGACGGAACAAAGCATATCTATCAGCTCCCCAACTACAACCGTTATTACGGTGACATTACAGGCGGAACCAATTACAGCGCTTCGGGCTTCTGGATCCAGAAGGACGTTTTAGCTGACGCCGGCTATCCGGATCTGGAAAATATGACGCTTGAAAAATACTTCAAGCTCATTGAGGATTATGTTAAGAAATACCCTACCATCGACGGTCAGCCTACCATTGGATTCGTCATTCTTTCCGCTCCGGGCAGAGAATGGGGCCTTACAAATCCTCCCCAGTATCTTAACGGTTCGCCCAATAACGGCGGCGTTATCGTGGATGAAAACAATCAAGCATCGATTTTCGCCGACAAGGAAATCTCCAAAACCTATTATCAGTTCCTGAACCAGATGAATGCCAAGGGCCTTATCGATAAGGAAACCTTTACACAAACCCTGGATCAGTATCTGGCAAAGCTGGCCACCGGCCGTGTGCTTGGCATGTATGACCAGCGCTGGGATTTCGGCAATGCTCAGGATGCACTGGTAGCTGCCGGTAAGGACGAACGCACCTATGTCTCTCTTATGCCTGTTTATGAAGGCAAGGAGCCTTACTATGCAGACAGAGAGGTTATGAACATCAATCAGGGCTTCGGTGTCTCCGTATCAAGCAAGCAGCCCGATGTCGCTGTTGCTTTCCTTAACACCATGCTCAGCGAGGAATGGCAGAAGATTCTCTCCTGGGGTATTGAAGGTGAGGATTACCAGGTTGGAGCAGACGGCAAATTCACCCGTACCGAAGAGCAGCGCGCAAACGGAAGAGATCTTGTATGGCGTGCATCCAACAAGCTGCAGGCTCTTACGGACATGGTGCCCAAGCATCAGGGAACCTTCTCTGACGGCAATGCTTATGGTGCCGACGATCAGCCGGAGGAATTCTTCGCAACATTGAGAGATTATGATAAGAACTTCCTTAACTCTTATGGCAAGAAAACCTGGCGCGATTTCCTCAACCAGCCGCCGGATAACCCTGTATACTACCCTGCATGGAATATACCGCTTACAGACGGAAGCGATGCCCAGATGGCAAACCGCCAGCTTACCGACACGGCGCTGCAGTACCTGCCCAAGGCCATTCTGGCTAATCCCAGCGAATTTGAAACTGTTTGGAAGGAATATGTGGAAGCCATAGGTAAAATTAATATAAAAGCCTATGAGGATGCCGTCAATGCAGGCATTCAGGAAAGAGTCGCAAATTGGGGCAACTAGTTTCCCCTTATTTGGAGGAAAGGGGACGGAAGTCTCCTTTCCTCCAATAACCCTTTTTCAATCCTTGACTTTCATCCAACTGTAACTGGAGGTATTAAATGACAACGGCAAAAAGTCTGGTAATTCCTAAAAAACGCAAAAACATATGGCGCACGATCTTCTCCCAGCGAGAGTGGATTCTTATGAGCGTGCCTCTTTTACTTTATAAAATATTGTTTTCCTATGTACCGGTTACCGGTTGGACCATGGCTTTTCAAAATTTTAAGCCCGCTATCCGAAACACCTTCGAGCAGCAATGGGTGGGTTTGGATAATTTTGTAAAGCTGTTTACCGGTATCAATGGCGAACGCTTTATAAGAGCCATACGAAATACGATGGCGCAAAGCTTGCTCACTTTATTATTAAGCTTTGTTTGTACTATCCTCCTTGCGCTTCTGTTAAATGAGGTAAAAAACATCGGTTTTAAGCGTTTGGTGCAGAATATAACCTATATGCCGCACTTTTTGTCGTGGATTATTGTGGCTGGGCTTGTTTCCACCTCTCTGGCCGTGCCTTCCAGCGGAGGTATTATCAATCAGGTACTCATGACCCTGGGCCTTATAAAGGAGCCCATTTTGTTTTTATCCAATCCGGATTACTTCTGGGGCGTTGTGGCGGGTTCTCATTTATGGAAGGAATTAGGTTGGAATACAATTATCTATCTGGCGGCCATTACGGCCATTGATCCAGCTTTGTATGAAGCGGCGGAGATGGATGGTGCCAACCGTTACAGGAAGATGTGGAACATTACCTTGCCGGGTATTAAATCCACCATTGTTATTCTGCTCATTATGAGTATTGGCTACATGCTTGAAGCAGGCTTTGAAATACAGTATTTTCTTGGCAATGGCTTAGTGGTTGAAAAATCGGAGACCATTGATATTTTTGTGCTGAGATACGGCATTCAGATGGGCAATTACTCCCTGGCGACCGTAGCGGGCATCTTTAAAACCATCGTGAGTATTCTGCTGATTTCCGGTGCTAATTTTATAGCAGGTCGTCTGGGCGAAGAAAAGTTGATTTAAGGAGGTGAAATTCAGGTGAATTCAATTTTACGGAAAAAAAATCTAACAGTGGAAAATGTCCTTTTTACCACTATTAATACCACAGGATTAATACTTCTTTCCATTGCAATGCTTTACCCCATATTTAATACGCTGGCGGTGTCCTTCAATGAGGGGATTGATACGGTAAGAGGCGGAATCTATCTGTGGCCGCGGATTTTTTCATTGCAGAACTACCGTGTGGTTTTCAAAATGGATACCATTTACAGCGCGTTTTTCATAAGTGTTATAAAAACCGTTGTCATTGTCATTACAAACCTGTTTTTCACCGCCATGCTGGCTTATACCCTGAGCCGCAAGGAGTATATTTTCAACAAACCCATAACGGTTATTTTTGTTCTTACCATGTACTTTAACGCAGGCCTCATACCCAATTACATGCTCATTCGAAATCTTCATATGATCAATACCTTTGCGGTTTACTGGATTCCCAACATCATCAGCGCCTTTAATTTCATTGTTATCCGAACGTACATACGAACCATTCCGGAAAGTCTTGTGGAATCGGCAAAAATGGACGGAGCCAGGGAATTTCGTATTTTTATGCAAATCATTATGCCCCTTTGTATTCCTACACTGGCCACAATTGCTCTCTTTGTGGCGGTGGGCTCCTGGAACTCCTGGTTTGATACCTTCCTTTATAATTCAGGAAAGCAGGAGCTGTCTACCCTGCAATATGAGCTTCAGAAGCTTCTGGCAAGCTCCATGAACGTGGGCAGCTCAACCCAGGGCGGAGGCGCCAACGCCGCGGCCCAGGCAGGTGCGAGCAACGTAACCACACCTCAGTCCATTCGTGCGGCCATCACCATTGTTACGGCTGTACCCATCCTTGTTGTCTATCCTTTTCTGCAGCGCTTTTTTGTAAGCGGGCTGACTATTGGAGGCGTAAAAGAATGAAGTCCCCCTTACCCGGACTTTTGGTTTTCGGCGCGGGTTAAAGGGGAACAGGTTAGTGAACTTGAGGAGGTGAATTCATATGATAAATCGAATAGGGACCAGAAAGAGAAGAATAACAGGCGTATTTTTGATTTTGACGATGCTGATTTCCATGATTCCCATCAACGGAGCTGCGGACACAGAGACTACTGTGATTTATCATGAAACCTTTGCAGAGGGCATGGGAGCTGCCCGCCAATCCGGCGGCGCCAGTTTAACACCGGTCAGCGGCAAGGTTTTTGAAGGCAATGACGACGGCTATGCCTTATATGTCGGTAATCGGAGCAATAATTGGGATGCTGCGGATTTCCTGTTTGGTGACACAAATATGGAAAACGGTAAAACCTATTCTATTACGGTTAAAGGCTATGTGGACGAGGATGCCCAGGTGCCGGAGGGCTCTCAGGCCTTTTTGCAGACCATCGGAAGCTATGGCTGGCTGAGCGGCGCCAATTTAACCACAGGCGAAGCCTTTACCTTAACCGGCACGTATACGGTGGATACCTCGAAGGATGAGAAGTTCCGTATACAAAGCAATGATACAGGGAAAACAGTACCCTTTTATATCGGTGATGTACTTGTTACCGGTGAAGCCGGGGAGCCTGAGGAGCCGGGAGAGGAACCGGAGAGACCACCGGCAGAGCCTTTTACGGACATTACCTTTGAGGACGGTCAGGCAGGAGGCTTTACTGGCCGGGCCGGTACTGAAGCCCTGACGGTTACCGATGAGGCCAATCATACGGCAGGGGGTACCTATGCCTTAAAAGTGGAAGGCCGCACCAGCACCTGGCACGGACCTTCACTGAGGATTGAAAGGTATATCGACAAAGGAGCCGAATATACGGTATCGGCCTGGGTGAAGCTCATTGATCCCGAGTCATCCCAAATTCAGCTATCCACTCAGGTTGGAAACGGCAGCAGCGCATCGTATAATAACCTTTCCGCAAAAACCATTTCAACCCAGGACGGATGGGTAAACTATACGGGAACTTACCGGTACAATAATGTGAGCAGCGAATACATCACGCTGTACGTGGAAAGCTCCAACAATGCCACCGCATCATTCTATATTGACGATATTACCTTCCAAAAAACAGGTTCCGAGAAGATTGAAATCCAAAAGGATTTAATACCTCTTAAGGATGCCTATGCGGATTATTTCCTTATAGGCAACGCCATTTCTGCCGAGGATATGGACGGGGTCAGGCTGGAGCTTCTGAAAATGCATTACAACTCAGCCACCGCCGGAAATGCCATGAAGCCCGATGCCCTTCAGCCTTCTAAAGGAAACTTTGCCTTTACGGCTGCCGATGCGCTTATAGATAAGGCTTTGGCCGAAGGTCTCCAGATGCATGGACATACCCTGGTATGGCATCAGCAGTCGCCGGCGTGGATGAACACCTCGACGGACGAAGTCGGCAATACGGTTTCCCTTGGCCGAGAGGAAGCTTTGGAAAATTTAAGGACCCATATCCGAACTGTGATGGAGCATTTTGGCGATAAGGTTATCTCCTGGGATGTGGTGAACGAAGCCATGAGCGATAATCCTCCCCAGCCTGCAAACTGGCAGGGCTCCCTTCGTCAAGCACCATGGTATAACGCCATTGGCGACGATTATGTGGAGCAGGCCTTCCTGGCTGCCCGTGAGGTTTTGGACGATCATCCCGACTGGGATATCAAGCTCTATTACAATGATTACAACCTTGATAACCAGAACAAAAGTCTGGCCGTGTACAACATGGTTAACGAAATTAACACCAGATATCAGGAAGAACATCCCGGCAAGCTCCTTATAGACGGAGTGGGCATGCAGGGCCACTACCGCGTCAACACCAATCCCACCAACGTAAGGCTGTCATTGGAAAGGTTTATTTCCCTTGGTGTGGAAGTGAGCTTTACCGAGCTTGACATTCAAACCGGAGACAATTACCAACTGCCGGAAGAGCTGGCTGTAGCACAGGGGTATTTATACGCCCAGCTGTTTAACCTTTTTAAGGAGTATAAGGAGCATATTGCCAGAGTTACAATATGGGGCCTGGACGACGGCACAAGCTGGCGCTCCAGCACCAATCCAACGCTTTTTGACAAGAATCTTCAGGCTAAGCCCGCTTATTACGGCGCGGTTGATCCGGATAAGTTTATTGCTGAGAATACGCCCACCACGCCGGAGGGTGCCAAAAGATCCACGGCAGCATACGGAACCCCTGAAATTGACGGTGAGACGGACTCGGTATGGAATTCAACCCCGTCCATGGCGCTCAGCCAGTACCAGATGGCCTGGCAGGGAGCTACCGGAACCGCCAAGGCTCTGTGGGACGATGAAAACCTTTATATTCTGATTTCTGTGGAAGACACTGAGCTGGACAAAACCAGCCCCAATACCTATGAACAGGATTCTGTGGAGGTTTTTGTTGATGAGAACAACGGTAAAACCCATTTCTACCAGGAGGATGACGGTCAATACCGGATTAATTATGATAACGAAACCTCATTTAGTCCTCCGAGCGTGGAAGAGGGCTTTGAATCCGCGGTAAAAGTAACAGGAACCAACTACACCGTGGAAATTAAAATTCCCTTTAAGTTCGTAAGGCCCGCAAATGATGCAAAGCTGGGCTTCGACGCACAGGTTAATGACGCCAAAAACGGCTCCAGGCAAAGCGTTGCCGCCTGGAATGACACCACAGGCAATGCCTATCAGGATACCTCCGTATTTGGTGAGCTTACCCTTACCGGAAAGCCGGGTGACGATAATGGCCAACCAGGGGAAGGAAGCACTCCCGGTACATCAAGCGGACAGAGCGGGGCTAATCCGGCTGCCAACATCAATGAAGACGGTACCAAGGTTACCGTGACGCTGCCTCTTGCCCTCAATAAGGATGGAAGCGGTGTTATTGACCTGCCGACAGGGTTTATAGACGGCATTTTAAGTGCAATCCGTTCTTCGGATGAAGGGAAAGCACCGCCGGTCGTTACTCTTGAGCTTACGGCAGGGTCCGAGCTTAAAGGGGTGACGTTACGGCTTTCAGAGGATGCCACAGCCAGGCTTTTAGCTGTAAATACCGAAATGTCCCTAAGGATTTCATCGGATTTGGGGGAGGTAACCTTTGACAGTAAAGCCTTGTCAGTCCTTTCAAAGGTTGAGGGAAGCACTGAGATTTCCTTTACTAAGGTCTTGGCTGAAGACGCAGCTGACAGGCCGTCCTATACCCTAACGGTAACAAGAGGAGGTAAAGCGGTAACCGACTTTTCGGGTGGCAGAATAACAGTGGGTTTGCCGTATACGGCTTCTGAAGATGAGAACCCCGATGCACTGGTGGTTTATCGTCTGGAGAGTTCCGGAGGCCGAATTCCTGTGAGAAGCACCTATAAGGAAGGTACAATAACCTTTATAACCGATCATTTTTCTAAATTTGAAATTGGCTACTCTGCCCAGGAATTTGACGATGTCCAACCTGGAGATACTGCTTATGGGGCCTTTACTTATCTTGCCGCCCGGCAAGTGGTTGTTGGAAGTGTTATAGAGCCCCACAGAGCCGTTACCCGTGGCGAGGCTGTGGTTATGCTCATGAAGGCTTACGGCATAAGCCCGTCCTTGAATCTCCAGGATAATTTCATCGATGGTTCAGGAGAAAACGCAGGCTATTATGCAAAGGCCAAGTCCATAGGCATAACCCATGGCGTGGGCAGCAACCGTATTGGCGCGGATCTTCCCCTTACAAGGGAGATGCTCTTTACCCTAACTTATAATTTGCTTGTTGAGCTGGATGAACTGCCTCAAGCAGAAAGCGGTTCTAAAGCACTTGTAAGCTTCAGCGATTATGATAAGGTTTCCTCCTGGGCGGTAAAAGCTCTGGAAACCCTTTCGGAAGCCGGTTTGCTGGCCGGCACCGGAAACAACCTGCTTTCCCCCGGGGAGCTGTGTACAAAAGAAGATTTTGCACAGGTTCTCTACCGGTTATTAAACAGATAAGCGCTTTTTAAGTCCTTCGATCCTTTGATATTTATGGGGCTGTCGTGTTTTGCGGCAGCTCTTTTTTTTGCAGCCATTTGTATAAGCAATCTGGCTAAAAGGGAGGGGCGTGCCTCCAAACTGTCAATCACGGTGAATAGGACATCCCGGCATCCTCATAAGAATGAACCGGAGGTGGCTTTATGAAATCACAGAAGGGGAAAAGGAAGACGAAGGCCTGTGAAAACACATCGCCAAGATCCATTTACACGGTTAATACAGAAACCCTTAATTCCAAAACCTATAAACAGTTGGTTAAAGAATACCTGATGGAAAGCATGAAGCGGGATACTTAATGAATAAAAGCTTAAGAGTGGCTGGTTAGAATATGTCATTCAAAGCAGCAGGACGACAGCTTTCGTTTATTGGAGGTGGAGCCGTTGGAACAGGAAGGGCCGGAGGGGAAAAGAGACATTTACCGTAAAACTGAACTGCCCCTGAACGATGAAAGGACGTTATACCATGGGGCGCTTTACATGAGGCTTTCAAAGGATGATGCGGGCACTCTGGAAAGCGCAAGCATCATAAGTCAACGGAAAATGCTTTATGCCTATGCTAAGGAGAACCGATTTCAGGTATATGATGAATATGTGGATGACGGCTATTCGGGAACCAGCTTTGACAGGCCGGAATTCAGGCGTCTCATTAAGGATATTGAGGCTCAAAGGGTAAATCTTGTAATAACCAAGGATCTTTCCCGTTTAGGCAGGGATTACATTGCTACCGGGCAATACACCGAAATTTACTTTCCCTCCAAAAAGGTTCGCTATATTGCCATTAACGACGGTTATGATTCAAAAAATCAAATCAATGACATTGTGCCTTTTAAAAACGTAATCAATGAAATGTACGCCCGGGATACATCAAAGAAAATCCGTACGGCATTTATCACCCGCATGAAGGACGGCAGCTATATAGGTAATTTTGCACCCTACGGTTACTGCAAGGACCCGGAAGACCGTCACCATCTTGTGGTGGATGAAACGGCGGGAGCCATTGTCAAAAGCATCTTTGAATTGGCCGACAGGGGTATGCCCCCATCGTCGATCGCACGGCAGCTAAACCAATGGGGTTACCCTTCGCCTGCCGTTTATCGGTGTTCCCAATACCCTCATTTGAATCCGGAGCACTATACAAGGAGAGGAGAATGGACACCCGGAACCATTGGCAGAATCTGCGGAAACAAGGTTTATCTTGGACATATGGCTCAGGGGAAATCCACAAAGGTTTCCTTTAAAAGCCGGATGACTTTGAAAAAGCCCCGGGAGGACTGGGTGGTGGTAGAAAACACCCATGCACCCTTAATTGAGGAAGAGCTGTTCAGGCGGGTTCAAAAGCGCAGGGAAGCAAGAACCCGGGCAGGTTCAAAGGGCTTCTGCAATCTGTTTTCAGGTATTGCCAAATGTGCTGAATGCGGAAAAAACATGTCGTCTGTCGGCAATCGCAAAATGGGATCTCCGGCAGATCTGGCCTGCGGCAGCTACAAGCTTTACGGAAAAAACGCCTGTACCAATCATTTTATTGAGTATAATACGCTGTACCGGCTGGTGCTGACTGAGCTTAGGACCCAGGCGCATCTTGAAGCTGAAGACATCCGGGAGCTAATAAAGGATTGGTCAAGAGATAGAAAGGCAGGGGAGGCCTCACCGGATCATGGAAAGGAAAAAAAGCTTGCAGAAAAACGTCTCAGAGAGCTGGATCACCTTATAGAAAAGCTGTATGACGATCATTCCCGAGGACTTTTAGATGCCTCGCGGCTTGAAAAGCTGCTTTCAACCTATGAAAAGGAGTATGCCCAAATCCAAGACAAGCTGAAGGTCGCGGAAGCAGGAGCCAGGGAAACAAAACCCTCTGTAAAGGACCTGGAGGAAGTGTATTTAAAAAGGATAAAGGACCTGGCCCACATTAAGGAGCTCACGCCGGACCTGCTGTTTCGTCTGGTTGACAGAATTGAAATAGGTCAGGGGTATTATGAAAAAACCTCTGAGGGAGAGGTGAAGCATCAAAGCATCCGAATTATTTACCGTTTTTCTGCCACTTCTTCTACCACCCGCCATTTTTTTTGACTCGACGGCATTCCATTTGTGCCTATGCACATGGTAAGCGCTTGTTTGCCATGTGCACAGGCTTTTTTAAAGAAGTGGTCAAGATTAAAAGCTATACGGGGGAGATAACCTAAATCCTCTAATAATGTAAACAAGGGGAAGAAGATAGCCATTG
>JAFADM010000210.1 GCA_023424865.1 Bacillota bacterium
TACATGACGATACGGCCGCCCATGGCGCATAAATCCACCGCATCAACCATACCGTCCCCTTCAAGCAGGCAGGGTATGACCACATCGAAGCCCTCCGGGAATTCCTCCTTCAGGTGCTCCCAGTTGGAAGCCTCCTTGTGGGGGATGAGGCGTGTATGGGTGGCGCCGTACTTTCCTGCAAGCTCAAGCTTCTTGGGATTCAAATCGGTCACAACAAGCTTTTTGGGGCTGTACAGGCCTATAACCTGAGTCATGATAAGGCCGCTTACCCCCTGTCCCATAATGAGCACGCTCTTGGTCTGATCAATTTTTCCAAGCTCCGCGGTATGAAGAATTCCAGGCAATATCTCAATGAGGCTTACTGCCTCCATTGGAAAGTCCGGCGGCAATACCTTTACGTTAAAGGGGTGGCACACAATATACTCGGCAAAGGCTCCCCAGACATAGCGGCAGGTTACCTTGTCCCCCACCTTAAGCCCTGCCACATTGGGTCCTGTTTTGTCAATTATCCCGGCCACCTCATGGCCAAGCCGGGCAGGGATACTGATGAATTCCGGCGCCCGGGTACCACGGTAGGCCTCCAGATCCGAACCGCAAATGCCCACCCATTTTACCGCAATCCGGATTTCACCGTCTCCAGGCTCGTCAATATAAGCCTTTTTAACCGTTATATCATAAGGTGCGTTAAGAACCGCCGCGTTCTGAAGCCGCTCTCCCTGTGAGCCGGGGCTTTCTCCGGCAAGCCTTAAATCTGCCATTTCCATTTTCGTTGCCATAATAAGGCGTCCTCCTTATCTAGGAATTTTTCAGAAGCTGGTTGAGCAAATACTCTCCCGGTACGTCCAAAAAGTAATTGAGACTGCAAAGGGTTATGCTTTCATTCCCTTTATTGAGCCGGGCAAGGTAAATCTGCTCACGGGCGTTAAAGCTCCTTGGGCTGACCCTTTTAATAACTCTTCGGGCATTGGGGTCCTGAACCACCGCTTCCTCCGCAGAGACAGCCCGCACCTTCACAAGGGAACGGAGGAGCACCCGGCGCGAATAATCCGGAAAGCTTTCTGCCATACCCTTTTTATCAAAGGCTCCTGCTCCCTGGATCATGGCATAAAAGGGAAGGTCGCAGAAGCCTTCATGGGGAAAATCCCCCAAAAGGCCCGGCTCGTCTTGAATGGCGGTGGCCAGCACCCCCTGATCCCAGCCTGCCCGAAAGCTGCTGTAAAAGAAGGCGGAATCCCTGGGGCCAAGCTCCTTCGAAAGAGGCTTAACATACCATGTGCAGGGAAAATTTCCACTGTCCAGCAAAAGAACGTGAATTCCCTTTTGAGCAAATAACCTGCACGTGTCTCCATAGCTATCGGTTACAAAAAGGCCGGGCCGGTATTTTAAAAGAACCTCCTGCGGGTTCATCCCCTTCCAGCTTATGCAGCCTCTCAGCACGGAATCCAGATCTCTTAGCCCCACAGCCTCCGGAAACCGGCTTTTAAAAAACGCCTCCATGGCTTTGTCTGTGAAAGAATAAACAATGTCCCTCCTATCCGGCCCTGGCTTTTCGGGGAAAATCCAGAACGGCCAGCGGTTGACGGCAAGCTCCCTTCCGTCCTTCAGAAGGCTTAAAGTCAGCCGGGCCGTAACAGGAGCTGTTACCCCAGGCAGGGTTATGGAGGCCTTGCCCAGAGAAAGGACACTTCCGGCGGGAACTCTGACAGAGCCCAGGGTTCCCTGTGCCAGGATTTCCGTCTCAGTGGACAGCTTCCAGTCCGCCTTGCCCTCCGCCGCTTCCTCCTGTCCGTAGAAGGAAAGGTAAAAGCCCGGTGAAAAGGTTTGACCTGCTCTTAAGCCTCTCCCCTCAAAGCCTCTGTCTATAAGCAGGGCTATCGGAGCGTTACAGCCCCCGGCAAATAAAGCCGGATCCTGATCGGGCCTTTGGCCCATATCGTCGCAAAGGCCTGCGTTGCCCCCGCCCTTTCGGAAAAAGGTCCACAGAACATAGCCCTTTACCCGCTCCTGTCTTCGGGCCTCCTCCAGAATAATCCGGGTGCATTCCCCGGAAAGCCTTCTGGAATTGGCGATTACTTTTTCCGTTAAATCCGGAAGGCCAAGCTCGGAAAGAACCTCCTCACCCTGGCTGCCAAAATCGGAGCAATAGCCGCCCTTAGGATAAAGCCCTTCTTCGTCCTTATTGGGCCAGACACCAAATTTTCCATATTCGTGGACAATATCGGGCTTTCCCCGCTCCAGCCTGCTTAAATGCTTCCAGGGAATTCGGGTAAGCCCCTCGTAGCCCCACCTGAAATCATCGCTCCAAAGATGGGAGGTTTCAAGATCGGTAGGCACCTCCGGCAGCTCACCCTGAAGCCCGAAGGCCGACAGCGCCAGCTGTCCCGGAGCGGCGTGTTTTATAAGGCGGTAGCCCTCACAGGCCCTGCTTCGCTCCAGGGGGCTTGATACCATAAGCTGGGAGCCTTCGTTTCCAAGGCAATAAATCATAAGAGAGGGATGGTTTGAGGTCTGCCTTATATGCTCCTCCAGTACCACCAGGCCCTCCTCAAAGGGTGTGGTTTTATGAAAATTGGATACCAGGCCGATTTCCGAGCAAAGCAAGAGCCCCATGGCATCCGCTGCTGAAAGCTCCTCTTCCGTGGGTATATGGGTGTGGAACCGAACAAAATTAAAGCCGTGATCCTTCATTGCCTGAAAACGCTTTTCAATAAGCGCCCTATCCGTTAAAGGGCTTATTGCGGGGGAAAAGTATTCCTGTCCCACCCCCTTTAAAAAGAGAGGCCTGCCGTTCAGCATAAGCGCCTCCCCCTGGACCTCAAGCGTCCGAAGGCCTGTGGTTAACGTAGCCTTATCCGAAAGCTCTTCTCCCAAGTACACGCTAAGCGTCAGACGGACAAGCCGGGGTGCTTCACAGCACCATAAGGGCAGTGTATGTACAGGCAGCTTCAGTTGAAAGGAGTAACTGTCCGCCCCCTCTATGCAATGAATGTCCATCCCTGCTTCCGATTTGGAGAAAGAGCCGGTTATAAACCCTTCGGTTTCCTCCCCGTCCACATCCTTTACAGGAGCAAGCTCCGCCCCCAGCTTAAGCTCCTTATTGGCGGGAACAGGGCCGTGAAGCTCTCCCTCGATCAAAACCTCCTTACAGCCGGACAGGGTATGCATTCGAATTCCCTCAAGACGGCATGCAGGGGTTTGAACCAGGCTTACGCCTCTGTACAGGCCGGACCACACAAAGCCGCCGCCCCGCATGCCTCCCAGCAGCCCTGTGGACTGCTCCACCACCGCAAGGGTCAGCCGGTTTTCACCTTGACTTAAAAAGGGTGTAATATCCCGTTTGGCGGCAATGGGAGAATGATCATAAAATCCGGCGTAGTGGCCGTTTACCCAGATATGTGCCGCCGGGGCCACTCCCCCAAGATAAAGCCACTCCAATTCATCCCCCTCCTTATGGGGAAGGAGGAAGCTTTTCTCCAGCCAGAAGGTTCCCAGATAGGAATTTTGCATGCCTCCCTCCGGCGGATACTCCTCCGACAGAGCGGGAAGGGACTGAATACACCCCGGCACCTCCAGCTCTCCCTGAGCTTCAAGAGGGCTTAAAGCCCAGCCCCGGGCCATTCCCATATTTAAAGGATCCAGTCTAAAATGCCATGCTCCGTTCAGTGAAAGGCTCTTACGGCATTCAGAGCTCCACTCTCCACCGGCAGCATTAATACCGGTAATAAATTCACCAGTTACCATGTCTACGTTTCAATCCTTTCTCTTTTAAGCAAAGGCAGGCCCCGGAGAGGAGAAGTTCTCCGGCCCCGGGGCCTGCCTGTTCCAGGGAGAGGCTATTTAATCAAGCCTGCTTCCTTCAATGCGTTACCATTAATCTCCAGGTAAACCTTGTTCAGTTCTTCAAGAGTGGCATCCGTAAGCCCGTTGCTTTCCGCATATTTCAAAAGGGCGTTGTACTGCTCCTCAAACTGGGCGTCGCTTCCCGAGGCGACAATCTTGGTCAACTGTTTTTCAAAGCCGTCCCGAGCCTTCCAGAAGCGGCTGACCTCTTCCACATCCGCCTGATAATTGTAGACATTAGGGAGCTTGGGTGTGGTCACAAGTCCATCCTGAAAGGACATGCCGGGAAGAATGCCGGGATTGAACTTCTTTATGGCATCATTCACATTAACCGCCTTGTCGTAAACATAAACGGGATGGTTCACCGAGGGGGCCAGCAGAGTGGGAAGATTGGGAAAGGTATTGGAGGTGGTAGGCAGATAGGAGTTAACGAGGCCGTAATAGAGGTTTTTGCCGTTATCCTTCCCATAAACCATGGCTTCCTCCAGCTCCTTGTCAACAAAAACCCTTTTTCCGTCCTTCTCCTCCCAGAGCCCGGCGGATTCAGGTCCCCACAGTCGCAGCTTATCTCCCACATCGGAATAGAGGTAGTTGAAAAACCGCAAAACCTGAGGAAGATCCTCTTCCTTCACCGAATCCTTGAAAATAGCCCACGCCGTACCGATAGGCTGCTGCATAAACTGAACCTGCTGCTCGGTCCGATAGGCTTGATCAACCCAAACAGGACGGTAGGCATAGGCCTTGCCCGCTTCCTTAAGGCTTACATTGGGCGGGTTCTGGCCATAGAGAACCGCATACTGGGCATTGTTGACCTTTTCTGTAAACATGGCCACCGAGTCCACCAGGGAGTCCTGAGCAAGAACATTGTCCCTTTGAAGGCGGTTATACACCTTCATTTCATTTTTTACATAGTCCATTTTATAGGCATATTCCAATTTACCTGTCGCTTTGTTGAACTGGGTAAAATAATTGGTGTTGCCTAAGGCTCCGTCAATAAGGGTGGGAAGAATGGTAAAGAGATACCAGTTGTCCTGACCCACAGCCGGGCCATAGGTGACCTGAACAGGTTTGCCGTTTTCCGTAATGTTTTGAGCCTTGATATGATCCTTGATGGCATAGAGCATTTCCACCACATCATCCAGATTGTTTAAGGGAATGTCGAACAGCTCATCTTTTGTGAAAGTCCCCTTGCTTCCATAAATAGCTTCAATTTCAGCCATGGTTTTTGCCTGGGGATATAAGGCCTTTAAAATATCGTCCCTCACCCACAGGTAATTGACGCCGCTGCTGCCTCCCTTGCTCTGGGTGGTCAGCATATTGGTTTTCCAGCGTTCAAAATCAAACTGGGGATAGGTGCTGTTATCCGAGTAGAAATATTCCGCTCCCACACCCGCGGGAAGGGTGTATTGTCTTCCGTTATAAAGATGGTTCAGGCTGTAAAATTCCGAGAATTTATCCATGGGCATCACGTCGGTAAAGCTGGTGCAGTATTCCGGAAAGGCCTCTGTCAAATCGTAAAGCTTATCCCCTTTTATTAGCTCTACCAGGTTAATCATCTGGCCGTTGTAAACCAGATCCGGGTAATCATTGGCTGCGATCATGGTGGGAAGCTTGGCTTTAATATCCATTCCGTTATTGTCAAAGGAGCCGTCCACATTGATGCGAATACCTGTCACCCGTTGGATTTCCTTTAAAACCACATCGGCTTCGCTCTTTTTGCGCTCTCCCCAGGTGGTGCCGTGAGAATACCAGATGCGAAGCTTCAGAACCTCGCCTTTCCAGTCCGGCAGCTCGGAGGTATCGGACACGGTATCCAGTAGCTCCCAATAATTCTTTTCAGCCTCCCCCTGTTCGCCTGCTCCGGCTGATGGGGTGGGTGTTGCGGAGGCCGGAGCGGGATTATTGCCGCCACAGCCTGTAAGGGCAGTCACACTGAGGAGTGCGGCCATAACAAGGGCCATGGCTTTTCCTGCTGATTTAGGCATTGAAAAATCCTCCTTTAAATTGCTTTTCCCTTTTAACTTGCATTTATTGAACATCCCGCGCGCGCATAAAGATGTGTCAAACGTCTAATCCTTGATAGCACCAAGAGTTACGCCCTTTATAAAATACTTTTGAAGAAAGGGGTAAACCAGAATGATGGGAAGGGTTGTAAGCACAATCTGGGCTGCCTGAAGGGCTTCCGGAGTGGTTGATACCGTGGTGTCCACCACCCGCCCCTCCATCTGGGCCTCCTGTATCATTTTCAAAATCCGTTCACTTTCTTTTAAAACCTGCATAAGAACATATTGCAGAGTGAATTTATCTGATTTGGTAACAAAGTAAAGGGTTGTCGTCCAGTCATTCCAATGGGCCACGGCAGACCATAAGGCAATGGTTGCCAGAATAGGAAGGGATAGAGGCAGAATAATTCTAAAGAACACCACCAGCTCATTGGCTCCATCCAGCTTGGCCGACTCCTCCAGGCTCACGGGCAGGGTTGCGATATAGGTTCGTATAATAACCATATTGTAAAGGCTGAAGGCTCCCGGCACGATATAAACCAGAAAATTGTTGAGAAATCCCAGCTTGGAAAAGAGTATGTACTGGGGTATCAGCCCGCCTCCGAAAAACATGGGAAGGGTTAAAAACAAAAGCATTTGGGTTCGGCCCACCAGTTGTTTTTTGCTGAAGCCATAAGCAGCCAGAAATTGAATGAGCAGGGAAAGCCCCACTCCTGCTATCACACGGACGACGGATACCCCCATGGCTTTAACTACCTTGCCATCCCTGAAAAGCATATCGAAATTGTACAGGGACAGCTTTCTCGGGTACACGGTAATACCGCCCAGGGCCGTGTCAGCACCGTCATTAAAGGCTTTTGCCAGCACATTGAGATAGGGAAACAGCATAATGGCCATGATGATCAACATAAAAGCAACATTGAAAACGCGAAACGCTTTATAGGCTTTTCCGGAATCACCCATGTCTTTTCTCCTTTCCGCCTCACCAAATGGAGACTTCACTGATTTTTTTAGACAGCCGATTAGCTCCAAAGGTCAGAATAAAAGCCACCAGGCCTTCCATAAAGCCAACGGCCGTGGCCATGGAATAATTGCCCTGCTTGATACCGGTCTGGTACACAATGGTGGAAATAACCTCAAACTGGACATAAGGATTCTGAAGACCGTAAATGAGATCGAAATTGCTTTTAAACAGATGGCCCAGCTGAAAAATGAGCAGTATCATAACCGTGGGCAGCATGGTGGGAAGCGTGATGTACCAGGTTTGCTTAAGTCTTCCTGCGCCATCCATTCGGGCCGCTTCGTAAAGCTGCATGTCGATGGAAGAAATGGCCGCCAGGTGTACCACCGTTCCCCAGCCTACCTCTTTCCATATGCTTATCCCCAGCACAAGGGGGATGAAAAGATCCTGCCGGGACAACCACATCACACGCTGGGTATCCGGCCCAAAAAGGGCCACTCTCAGGTCATTTACAGGGCCGTAGGTGCCCAAAAGCACATACACCAGCCCTACTACTGAAATCCAGGACAGAAAGTGGGGCAGGTAGCTCACCGACTGGGCCACCCTTTTAAAAGCCCCATCCCGAAGCTCGTTTATGAGAAGCGCCAGGATAATGGGTGCCGGAAACCCCACAAGGAGCTGCAGAAAACTTATTTTAAGGGTATTCAGAATGGATTCGTAAAGCATGGGAAGGTTAAAAATTTCACGTACGTATTTCAAGCCTGCCCAGGGGCTTTTCAGTATGCCGGCGAACATGTCGTAATCCTTAAAGGCCATGAGAATGCCCGGCATGGGCAGGTACTGAAACACAAAGGTTAAAATAAGGGCCGGCAGAATAAGGACATAAATCATCCAGTCCTTCCGGATGCGTTTGAATGCACTTGGTCTTTGTGCCGATACCAAAGGGGCTTCGGCGGATAGGGTATGCTTTAACAAAAAAGGACCTCCTCCCGGTGAATTGCCGCGTATCTCTCTCATAAAGCATTATAAATCAGCCCGGGAAACGGGATAAGGCCACAATCTGACTATTGCGTATCGCAATGTGATTATACATAAAATGGAATGACTTCCACGGGTTTATCTCGTCCGAAAGGGTATGCGAAGGCTGACGCAGGTACCCCTGCCGGGGGTGCTGGCAATGGAAAGTCCGTAGCCGGGGCCGTAATGGAGAGCCATGCGCTTTTTAACATTCACAATGCCATAGCCTGTGCCGCAGTCCTTTTCCTCAGGGGGAGGACAATCCTCCGCAAGCCGTTTCAGACATTGGGGATCCATACCCGGTCCATTATCTCTGATTTCAACTCGAATAGCTCTTCCGGAGTTACCTGCCTCCAAGTCCTCAAAGAAGGTTCTTATTTTAATAGATCCTCCCGAGGGCAGCCCGCCTATGCCGTGGAGAAGGGCATTTTCAACAATGGGCTGCAAAAGATGCCGGATAACGGTGCAGCCCAGGGTATCCGGATCCGCCTCCGTCAGAATTTCAAAATCCTTGCCGTAGGTGAATTTTTGAAGCTTTAAATACTCCGTGGCCAAATCCAGCTCCCTTGAAAGCAAAATAATGCTGTCCCCGCGGTTTAAGGCTATGCGGTAATATTTCACCATGGAGTCCACCACCATCTGAACCCGCCTGTCCTTTACGATGCTTTTCACTGTACCCAGAGTATTGTAAAGCATATGAGGATTAAGCCGCTCCTGCAAAAGCTCCAGCTCTAAAACCCTTTTCCTTGCTTCGGATTCGGAGACTCTGGCATAATACTCCTTTACCCTTTGGATGAGCCCCAGCACCTTATTGCCGATGCGTCCGATTTCATCCCTTCCCTGATACGGCGCCATTTCCTCCTGGTTGATTAAATCGTCCAGATCCCTGTCCATCTGGCTCATTAAGCGGGAAAGCCTCCGGGTAAGGCCAAAGGACGCCCCTTCCGCCGCAAAAACCAGCAGCAGAAGAAGCAGCAGCACAAAGGCCGCCACAGGCAGAAAGCCCCCTTTTATTCTCTCCGACACAAACGCATCCGGAACGAAAAGGTAGATCTGTCCCTCAAGTGCCGGTAAAGAGGCTTTAAGAATATGAAAGCCCGGAGCTTGGCCGGAAGCGGCATAGGCCGCAAAGGCCTCCTGTCCCGGGCTATCTGTGCCGCCCAGGGCCATAACGGTACTCTCCCCCTCGCCCTGGGCCATGGCAAGGAGCATGAAGGCGCCCTCCGGAAGCGAAAAGGGCAGAAGGCTTTCCAGCTTTTTAACCGGCAGGCCGATTTCTACAATGCCCACAAGGGTATTAATGGACTCAATGGTGCGGTAAACACATAAATAGTCCTCCTTGCGGCGGCTGTAGGTGTCCCGGCCCACAAGCCTGCTCTTCCATAGCACGCCGTCATAGGGAAGGCCCAGAATCTGCTCTCTGAACACCTCTTCCTTATTGTCAAACTCTTCCCAGAAAAGGTCCTGGCTTTTATAGTATTCTCCCAGATTATCCCTGTTCTGAAGGGCGTACAGACGGATGACGGCACTGCTGTAGTCCGCATTGAGGGCGTTTATAATTTCCTGAAGGTAATCAATAAAGTCCAGCGTGCTTACTAGATCGCCCCTCCCCTCCATGGAAAGATAGGAGAGGACCCGGGAATTGCTTTTTAAGTACAGGCCCTTTTGAATACAGGCAACCAGAAGCCTGTCCGCCGCCACAGCATAATTGCCAAGCCCCGAGGCGTAATCCTGGAGAACCCCCTGAATTCTTTCCTCCCGCATCCCCTTATATAAAAAGCCGCCCAGAAGGAGAAAGGGAATCAGTGTAAAAATAAAAAGCACGAAGGCAAACCTATGACGGTACCTGAACTTTTCCAATAATCCCATGACAATCTTCCTTTCAGCTAAGCACACCGGCGAGGCCTGTCAATGTCAGCACAACAGCCGGTTTCTGTATTCGGCGGGAGACATCCCCACTTGCTTTTTAAAAGAGAGACAGAAATAGGCCTTGCTGATATAGCCTACCTCCTCGGCCACTACCGTGACCTTGCTTTCCGGATCGCTTAAAAGCTTTTTCGCCATTTCCAGCCGGTAACGGGTAAACCAGTCAAAGATGGTCATGCCGGTGTCCTTTTTAAACAGGCTGTTGGCATAGCTTGGGCTTAAATAAACCGCAGCGGCGATGTCCTTGACGGTAAGCTGCTCCGCGTAACGGCTTTTAATAACGGACTTGATATCCTCCACCACCCGTGCGGTTCTGTCCCCGCTTGCGGAGTCGGCCTTTTCGTTCAGGTATTCCTTTATGGTTTTAAAAAAGTTGATAATCCATTGCCGGATGTCCAGAATGGTCTCAAATCTTGAAAGTTTTCTCCAGATAAGGACATCATCCCCAAATAAATCCTTAAAGGAGTGATCGGACTCCATGAGTACGATGGCTGCCGCATTGACAATAAAAAAAGTCAGGCTTTTAATCCGGACAGGCTCCCTGGCTGTCAGGCTTTCTCCTAAATACCTGTCGGCAAAAGCCCGGATGGCCTCGTCATCTCCAAGTGCAATAAGCTCCTTAACATCTTTAAAAACCTCTTCAAGATGGGTTTCATGGGCAAGAGGACTCTCTTCCGCAGCTTCAATGTCCCGGTAGAAGACAATGGGGCTGCTATTGTTGTAAAAGAGCGCGTCCATGGCCTGCCTTGCCTGCCTATAAAGCCTGAGAAGGTCTGAAAGCCCTTTCCCCGGGCTGCTGACACCGATGAGGGCATTTAGCCCCAGCCTGCGGGAAAGGGCAATATGAATGTCTGCTGCCGCATCGGCAACAGGCTCGTTCTGTACGGGACAGGCCGGATTCTCCTTCTGAGAAGGATTAGCCTCAGTAATGGCCGGCCTTGTAAAAACAATAACCGCAAACCGGTATTCGGATATGCGAACGGGGAAGACGCGCTTGCTTTCATCGGCTGCGCTATTCAGTATGTTTCGGATTTTGTAGGATAAAAGATAAACGGCTGCGGAAGGGTCCAATTGAGGCTTTTCATGGCCACCGTACACCTCATCGGCGTTATTGGCCGCTTCATTTTCCACAGAAAGCACCATGACATGAGCCGTCCAGTCAGGTATTTCAAGCCTTAAAAAGTCCAGCTCCTCCCTGTCCCTTTTACCGCCCCTGCCTTCGTCGGCCTCATTAAACAAAAGCTCTCTGAAAAACTGCTCCTGGACAAAGGGAAGCATCTCCTTCATTTTATGGCGCATGTTTTCCTGCTCCGCCTTATGAAAGCTTTCCAGCTCGTACTCCTTAAGAAGCTTTTCCATGGCTGTCTTAAGCTCATCGGGAACAATGGGCTTGAGCACATAGCCGTAAATCCCCAAATCAACAGCTCTTTTTGCAAAATCAAATTCGATATAGGCGCTCATGAAAACGGTTTTTATGGAAGGGTGCTTTTCTTTTAGGCGCTTTGCCAGCTCTATGCCGTTAATTATTGGCATGGCAATGTCGGTAAGAATAATATCGGGCCTTATCTCCTCCACCTTGGCAAGAGCTTCGCTGCCATTTGAAAAAGAACCCGCCACTACAATCCCTAAATCCTCCCAATCCAGCACATTCTGCAAATCCTCACGGGTATAGGGATTATCCTCTACGATAAAAAGCTTATACATGCCGCATTCCTCCTTTATCCCCGGAAAACAGGACAAAAAACAGGACCCTAATGCCAGGTCTTAAAAAAGTCTTTTATCCTTTTAAACTGTCGCTGTCGATTTGGAGAGATACGACATTTTTATTCTAGCATAGGTTCCTATAATTGATAAGAGCCG
>JAFADM010000221.1 GCA_023424865.1 Bacillota bacterium
TAATATTCAATCCGATTAATTGAAATGAAAGGAGCACAAATGGACAAATCAGGCATGAGAAGACCGGATCCGGAGGAGCCTCACGGTACGGAGAGCAATCACAAGCAACACTTTGACAAAAATGAAACAAGCCCTGTAAAAGAAATACAGGGACATGCAAAAAAGACTAAGGAAAAGGCAAAACCCATTAAATTTGACGGACGAAAATGAAACCGGGCCATAGAAACTTTTTAAGGCGCATTACCAAGGTAATACGCCTTTTTAACGTATAATTTCTTATTGCGAGCCCAGAGCCATTAGAACCATGCTGGCAATCATAGCCGCAACAACAAAAAAGGCGATAAATCCAGCCACAGTTCTTCTTGTTTTATCAGTGATACGCAAAATGATCCTTCCTCTCATATCCGGATACAGTCCTGCCGGCTTAAGTATATAACCTGGAGGACTTGAGCCCCCTCTCCTTCAGCGGGATTCGCTTTCGCCAAAGGCTTGTCATAGAGAGCTTTCCTATTGTAAGACTATAAGACTATAAATAAAATACCACAAAACCCGTTGAAATAAAAGATGGATTAGTTCGGACGCTTCCATATGATCCGGCAAACGTGCCTTCCCTCCCCCGATAAAATCGTGTAAACTGAAAGGGATTCAATAAAACAAAGGAAAGGATTCGATGAAACATGACAAGTCCTGCAATCCGTACGGTATACATCGCTGGCCTGGGAGCCATTGGAGCCTCCTACGCCGCTCAAATTTATAAAAGAAATCCCCAGTCCGTTAAAGTTATTTTGGACCGTGAGCGCAAAGCACGCTATGAGAAGTCTGGCGTTATTGTCAATAATGAGCACTATGCCTTTCAATACGTCGTTCCGGAAGAAAACAACGAAAAAGCAGACTTGATTCTTATCGCGGTAAAGGGCCATCACCTCAAAAAGACCATAGAAAGCCTTCACAGCTTTGTGGGAGAAAACACCCTTATTCTTTCCCTGTTAAACGGTATTACCAGTGAAACGGTTTTGGGTGAAGCCTTTGGAAGTGAAAAAATCCTTCATGCCTTCTGTGTAGCCACCGACGCCATCCGGGAGGATCTGACCGTAACCTTCAGCCGCCTGGGACGCATCGTCTTTGGCGATAAGGATAATCCCCGTTCCGAAAGAGCTCTTGGAATAAAAGCCTTTCTGGATGCCTACGAAATTCCGAATGAGCTTCCTGAGAATATTTTAAGAGAGCTCTGGTGGAAGTTTATGATGAATGTGGGGCTCAACCAGACCTCCGCAGTATTAGGGGCACCTTATGGTGTCTATCAAAAGGTGGACGAGGCCCGTGAACTCATGCTATCCGCATGCCGCGAGGTTATTCCGCTGGCAAAAAAAGAGGGCATTCTTCTTACGGAAGAGGATTTACAGGCTTATGTCACAATAATCCATACCCTCTCCCCCACGGGCAAAACCTCCATGCTTCAGGATGTGGAAGCTAAAAGGAAAACCGAAGTGGAAAGCTTTGCAAAAGCAGTTATCGATTTAGGGCACAAGCATGATCTGGATACGCCTCTAAATCAGATGCTTTACAGAATGATACGCACTCTGGAATACGGCTATGGTGCCATTGAATAGGCGTAATAGAAATTAAAGCATATAAATGGACTTTTATTGCTTCAAAGCCCTTAAGAGACTTTAACAGGCTCTCTTAGGGGCTTAAATTCAGGTATTGAGGGTGATGCCCCGTACCAGGCAAGAATTTTTCCAAAAAATCTGACATGGAAAGCACCAGGCTTTGCGTGTTGATACAGGGATGAACACAAAACCGCGGCAAACCGATGAGCTCCCGGTCCATCAAAAGTGTCACCCTGTGGTTATGGTCGTGTATAAGGCCCATGGGACTTATAGCTCCAGGCTTAATCCCAAGAAATTCCTCAAGCCGGTTGTGGTCACCAAAGCTCAAACGCGGCCGGTTAATCATCTTTGATACCTCAGAGGTACGAAAGCGCCTGTCCTTTGTGATAAGAAACAGGAAAAACTCGGTACTCTGCCGGTTGCTCAGAAACAGATTCTTGCAAAAGGGCGCTTCCAGCTCCAACCCAATAGCTTCGCAATCCTCCATGGTCATAACCGGCTCGTGTTCCAGCGACTTAAAGGGAATGTCAAGCTCCCTAAGAAAGGTATAAACACTTTGGGGATCTGTTTTTTTCATATTTCAAAAGCCTTTCCGCCGGCACCCTTCATTAAGTAAAGGAGCGAACGGTTTTTTTCGTTTTTCTTTCTATTTTTATCGGTAAATGCATAGGATCCTGTGATAGCGTATTGCGTCAGGTGATGATCTATGGGAAACAATCAGGATAATAACCGGGGCTCCCGGGTGCCTTCCCTCCAGCGGGAAGTGGCTGTACCAAATGCCTTTTGGCAATCCGTTCAGGGCCGCTATTTTGCAGGTCAGGGGGATCTGCTCCTATTCGGTGAAGGCAGCAATGCCTGGTGCGGCCTGTTTAACCCGCCAGGCTCTGACGAGGATGTTTATCTGGACACCTTTACCGTTACAAATTATACCCAGGTTCCTATCGACTGCGACTTTTGGCTCAATACCAATCCACCGGACAGAGGGAGCCTGTCAAATCAGGTCAGCCCCGCTAATACGGCTTTTATTCCCACTCCCCGGCCCAGCGCCAGGATTCGGAGCGAGCAGGAGGTTTGTGACTTTCCCGTGGGTGGTGTCAATATACTGAGTCTGATAGTTCCCGCCAGAAATTCTCTGGTGTCCGAGCAGGAGGGCAAATTTATCATTCCTCCGGGAGGTAATTGCGTGCTCTTTCTCCATTCCCCCTGTGATCCCTATGTAGTCAGAGCCAGGGTGTGTTTCGGCTGGTGGGAATCCGCCTGTCCATGAAAGCGGTTGATAAAAGCTTCTTACTTAATACACAGGACTTTTCCAAGAAGACTTTTCAGCGACTGTAAAAAAAGACTTCGACATAATCCATGATACCGGATTATGCCAAAAGTCTTACTGTCACGAAACAAATCGCCCCTTGCTAAAACCTGTTCTCAGGTGCTTGCAATCATGATTTTCTGTACAATATCGGCCACGTCCTCACATTTGTCCAGAGCGGATTCCAGCTTCTCATACAAGAGCTTGTATACGATAATCTGCTTGGAATCGGTTTCAAATTCAAAGAGATTCCGCATGGCGTTAAGATAGGTTTTATCCCCATCTTCTTCAATCCGGTTAATTTCAATGATAAGCTCATCGATGGTCTTGATATTCTTCTTATAAGTCTTGAACTGACGCATAAGCTCTTCCAGCTTAAGGCAGGCTTCCACCACAAGGTCCATCAGCTTCTGCACCGGCTCATTGACCTCGTTGACACACATCATATAAGCATGGTTGGCAATGGAGTCAATATTATCCGTAATATTTTCTATTTCCTTTACAATCTCCATTATGTCGGAACGGTCTATGGGAGTTAAAAAGGCCTCCTCAATGAGCTTGAGGCAGCGGTGAACATGGGAATCGGCTTCATGCTCAATGGACTTTAAATTTTGAATTTCTGTATAGTTTATGACACCGTCGGAGAAAGCCTTTTTCAGAGACTGGGCCGCACGGCTGGAATAGGAGATGGATATTTGAAACAGTTCAAAATAATCGGTTTCCTTTTTATTAAACAATGCCATGTTTTTATCCTCCTCAACGTTATTAGAAAATAAACACAAAGAGCTTACCCATAACAAAGCCTATGATTAGGCAAGCGGGAAAAGTCAGAATCCAGGCTGTCAGCATCTCTTTTACAATACCCCAGTTAACATTGGAAATCCTTCTGGCTGCACCGGCACCCATGATGGCTGTTCCTTTTGTATTAGTGGTACTTAAGGGAATACCTGCGGCGGTAGCCAGCATCATACAGGCTGACGCACC
>JAFADM010000234.1 GCA_023424865.1 Bacillota bacterium
GACTTTGGTGCACAGCTAGCTGTGCACCAAAGTGGCAGCAATAACCGACCTATGCGTCCTCTCAAATATCTTTCTCCAAGAGAGTTCTTACACGTTTACACTCTCCAACATGTTTGACAAACCTACATACCTAACAAAAAGGGGTCAACAAATCTGTCTTGCAGGATCATACAAGAACCCCACCCCCTTAGCGCAAGCATTGCTTACGAGCGGGTCTCCAGGATGCATGGGTAAGCAAGTATATGCTTGTGACCGGCCCGGGATGCTTGGGCCAGCAGCAGGCTCTTGCCTGCCACCAGCCCGGAAACCTTGTTGTTTTAAAGTAAAAAGCCCTGACAGAATCATTTTGCGAAACGTCAGGGCCTATTAATTGACGTATAGAAATTTATTCCACCTTGATTTCAAATCTCTCAAAGATAACAGGATTAAAAAACTGATCCGCATTGAAGGAGGTCCGCCGGTAGGTTACAAACTCCCGGGTATTTTTTGTAAGCCACAGGGGGACTTCCACTGACAGCTCGTGGCATAGAGCCACCAAGCCTTTTTCAAGCCTGTCCTGGTAACTTCCCTCATGCTCCCCGACATCCACCTGCTTTTCTAAAAGAATGGCCGTGCCTTTAAAGAGCTTTCCGTTAATTTTCATTAATAAAACACCTCTGTTAGATAGAGTCCGTGGGGTGGCGCCGTCATTCCAAGCGCATTTCGATTTTCGGTGGAAAGCGCTTCCCGGATACAGTCGCCGGTAAGCCTTCCCTTCCCCACCTCAACAAGCGTACCTACTATAATCCGCACCATATTATATAGATAGCCTGAGCCGGTTGTATCAAAAACAAGAAGCTCGTCCGCGCTTTGAGTCCAGCGGGCACTGTAAAGCTCCCGCTCAAAGGTTTTAACAGTAGCTCCCGCAGCGCAGAAGGCTTTAAAATTATGTTTCCCCACAAGGAGCTGTGCGCATTCATTCATTTTTTCCGCATCAAGTTTCTCTCTCACATGCCAGGCTCTGTTATGGTAAAGGGCAGAGCGTCTCGTTCGATTAAAAACCTGATAGCGGTAATGCTTTCCCACCGAACTGAACCGGGCGTGAAAGTCTGGATTTACCTCTTCTGAAGAGGCAATGCTTATGTCTCCGGGAAGATAGGTATTCAGTGCTACCGCAAATTTGTCAGCAGGGACGGTGGACTCGGTTTTAAAGGTAGCCACCTGCCCCAGGGCGTGGACGCCTGTGTCCGTTCGTCCAGCACCGTCAGGCAGAATAGCTTCTCCGGTAAGCTTTTTTATGGCCTGTGAAAGAACCTGCTGGATGGCCAGCGCATTTTCCTGGTATTGCCACCCGTGGTACATGGACCCGTCGTATTCCACCACAAGCTTAATATTTCTCATAAAACTCCTGTAATATCTTGATTCGGAATTTAAAAATGAGGATACACAGAGTAAGGCTTCAGGCCGCCCTCAATTTTAGCTAATTCCAAATTATTGGTGAATTATCTCAATTAAGCCTTAGTTATAAATGCGGCACCGATAATACCTGCATCGTTACCCATTTTAGCGGCTACAAGGCTTGTTTGGGGCACACCGTCCGCACAGTAGGTAAGTCCCTCCAGCCTTTTGCGCAAGGGCCCCAGCAAGTTTTCACCTTCCTTGGAAACACCTCCGCCGATTGCCAATACCTGAGGCTGGAAAATATTAATCATATTAGCCAAGGCTTCAGCCAGAATATCCAGGTAATTATCAATGACGGCCTTACCGGTTTCATCCTCCAAACGGGCAGCGTCAAACGCAGTCTTGGCATCTATCTTGCTAAGGTCACCGCCGACCAGGGACACAATCTGTGAGTCGGGATTAGCCTTGGCAGCCTTTTTTGTCATTTCAATGAGTGCGGTTGCAGAGGAATAAGCTTCCCAGCAGCCTTTTCTGCCGCAGGTGCAGGCTTCTCCGCCAATTTGAACAACCATGTGGCCAAGCTCGGCGCCGGCACCGTTAAAGCCCGTATAGAGCTTCCGGCCAACAATAATGCCTCCGCCTATACCGGTACCGATGGTGATAACGATGCTGTCACCGGCATCCTTTGCAGCTCCTGCCACGCTTTCAGCAATAGCAGCGCAATTGGCATCGTTTTCCACATAAACGGGAAGATTAAACTTCTTCTGAATAAGCTCACGTACGGGAACATGTCTGAAATTAAGGTTATTGGCATAGATAATAACCCCTTTTTCTCTGTCCAGTGAACCCGGGCTTCCGATACCAATGCTATGTATATCCGATTCCTTAAGGTTTAATTCGTTCAGTAGCTTTTCAACAAGTGCGTCCATATCCGCTATAATAGCTTCCGCGTTCCGCTCTCTGCCTGTTGGGACACTTCCCTTTTTTACAATTATACCGTTTTCATCCACAATACCGGCCGCAATATTGGTGCCGCCCAAATCAATTCCTACATAATACATACTCTTAAGAAACCTCCTAGCCTGCCATCTGCAGTACAACCGGATCCGTCTTAAATGAGCCCAATCCCATTCTCCCCCTTTTGTCATACTGTATTTAAACAGCATTTAAGGGCAAAATAGGCGGAGGCTTCGTTTCCGCCCTGCACTCCGGCCTGAAGGGGCCTTGGGCCGCTTCATAAAAATACCCGGTGCAAGATGTTTCCAAGACTGTTGCAGTATTATCAAAATTATATGATATAATACCTTATGGGTCAATCCTAAGCCTTTATTCGCTTTGCTCGGAATGTAAAAGGCGAAGGTGCTGTGGAGTATGGATAGATGCCTGCATTTTCCATGTAAGTGCCGGCAATAAGGAGGGTATTTAAACTGCGTGATTAACGGAAAGCGTGTCATTCTACGAACAGTCCATCCCGATGAATTGGATTATGTCTATGCTCTTATTAGCGATGTGAGCACCAAAGGTCCCTTCTGGCACCTTAACCTGCCTTCTGCCGGTGAGTTCAAAAGAGAATTTCAGCAGACAGGCTTCTGGTCTGAACAGGAGGGCCGTATGCTTATTATGTCCAGTGACAGTCAGTATCTGGGTGAAATTCTTTATTTCAAGGGGCTTGATTATCAGTCCGGCTATGAGGTCGGCTACGAGCTTTTCAGCCAGACTACAGCGGGAAAAGGTATCATGTCGGAAGCGCTTCTTCTGTTTTGTGCCTATATGTTTGCAGTACGGCCCATCAACCGCCTTCAGGTGAATGTTATGGCAGAAAACACCGGGAGTTCCCGGGTAGCCGAAAAATGCGGGTTTACCTATGAAGGTATGATGCGCCGGGCGACGTTTCATTTGGGTGTGTATCACGATCTCAAGCTTTATTCTCTGCTCAGGGAAGAGTGTCCTCCCCTTGGCAGGCTTTTAGGCCCGGGAACAGGCGCCGGCTCTTAAAGTCCATCTATTTCGTTATTCATGGAGATTCTATAGCTTTTTTGCATGAACAGGCTCATTTCGGATCAAAATAGCTTTGTCCCATAAGCCAAAGATGATTCGGAGTGTGTTTTGATGATTTTTCAACTGATTATACGTACTATTATTTTGTATATTGTTGTGGTCATTACCATGCGTTTATTGGGAAAGCGCCAGATAGGCCAGCTTCAGCCTTTTGAATTTGCTGTGGCGCTGATGATATCGGAGCTTGCTGCCATTCCGCTTACAGAGGATGACAAAAAGCTTCACCACGCGATCATACCCATTGTGGTGCTTTTGTCCTGCCAGCTTCTTATTTCCTTTCTGTCCATAAAGGGAGTAAAGGTCCGGGAATACATCTGCGGCAAGCCTACGGTTCTTATCCGTGACGGACGGATGCTGGAAAAGAATATGCGTCATGAGCTTTATACCATAAATGACCTTTTAGAGCAGCTTCGTTTCTACAGTGTTCAGAGTGTTGCCGAGGTTGAAACGGCTATTCTTGAAACGAATGGTCAGCTTAGTATTGTTCTTAAATCCCAAAAAAGGGGAGTTACTCCAGCCGATTTAAAGGTGGAAACCCCCTATGAAACCTTTGCCCATGATCTTATCATTGACGGCAAGCTTATTTCCCGCTCCCTCGAAGCTGTTCAGCTCACCCGGGAATGGCTGGACACCCGTCTTATGGAATCCGGCGTTACGGATCACAGCCAGGTTTTTTATGCCTCAGTGGATCCCAAAGGAAATCTTCACGTTCAAAAAAAGGGAGAAGCCCTTAAATAATCGGCTTAGGCGCACCAATACCCTTGGAGTGGTCCGGACTATTGCTTTTTAACCCCTGACGGCTGTTGCGCCGGTTCATCTCCCTGTCAATTTCGGTTATTACCGAAAGCTTGTCCAGGGTCCAAAGAGGCGCCTCCAGGCTTTCTTTTTTCCCGTCTCCGGTAAGCCTGTGGATGACAATATCAGGCCTTAAAAGCTCCAATGCGTCGCTCACCCATTCCCCATAGGTTTCCCTATCCGGTAATGAAAAGGGTTCTTTCCGGTAAAGGTCAAATAGAGGGGAATCCTTAAGGACATGAAGCATATGAAGCTTAATGCCCCATATAGGAAGATGGGATACATGGCTTACGGATTTTAAAAAGCCCTCTCGCCCCTCGCCCGGAAGGCCTGCAATAAGATGAGCTACGGTCCTTATCCCTCTTTGGGATAAATTTTTTACGCTTTTATCAAAATCATCGGTGGCAAAGCCCCGGTTGAGTCGGGCTCCGGTTGAATCGCAGGCCGTTTGAAGTCCCAGCTCAACCCAAACAAAGGTCCTTTTATTTAACTCGTCCAGAAGCTCAAGAACATCCTCAGAAAGGCAGTCGCAGCGAGTGGCAACAGCCAGCCCTTTGACGCCTTCAAAGCAAAGGGCTTCCTCCCACAAGGCCCGGAGCCTCTCCACAGGGGCATAGGTGTTGGAAAAGCTTTGAAAGTAGGCAATAAAAACCGGATCCTTCCATTTTCTCTGAAGAATTTTAGCCTGGACCTCCAGCTGCTTTGCAAGAGATCCGCTGTTGGTAAAATCCCCGGAGCCCTTTTCCCCGCAAAACAGGCACCCGCCCACACCTTTGGTGCCGTCCCGATTAGGACAGGTCATTCCTCCGTCTAAAGAAAGCTTGGCCGTTTTTTTCCCAAAGAGGTCCTTTAAGGCACGATCCAGAGTATAATAGCGCTTTTCCAAGGGCCACTCCTTCCAAAGTTCCGGTACATAGAGCCTTCAGGCCCTTTATTTGCATTTCTAAGGCCCACTATGACAGCAGCTGCCTTCACTCTTTTCCATCCCGTATAAGCCGGGGAGTCTTTATTTCCCGCAGCAGCCGGGCCAACGCCTTTGAATCGGCGGGAAGCTCAGGCAGAAGGATTCCGCCGCGGGCACCGTCCTGAACCTGGTGGAAGTCCGAGCCCGATACCTGAATTTTATCCAGACTCACGGCATGAGCCAATGCTTTGTCATTTTGGGAGTTGTGTCTTGGATTTCCGTTATATACCTCAAAGCCATCCATAATGGCATCGTATATCTTGGTAATCATAACCCTGTAGGGATGCGCCTGCAGAAGCACCAGACCCCACTTGTCCGCCAAAAGCCTCAGCTCCTTTTCGGAGGAATAGCAAAAGTCCTCATGATCATAAAGAAACTTCTCGTCCAGGCCATAAACAAGAATATCGTTATTGGTTCCCTTAAAGGTAAATTCCATGCCTAAAAGAACCTTTAACCCCAGCTTGTCCCCTTCCTCCCGGGCAGCACGGTAGCCGGTAAGCCAACGGTCAATTATCTTTTTCCATGGCTTGATTCGAAAGCTCTCAATAATGGGGCAGGTAAAGTGGTCTGTAATGACAACCCCGTCATAGCCGAATTTTTTGTACAGGCTGACGCCTTCTCTGGCGGAAACCTGCCCGCAGGGGCTGACCTCGCTTGTGTGCATATGTAGTTCGATGCGGTAGTCCTTCACATTTCTCACCTTTCTTCATGCTGTGCGCAGCCTGCTGTCGGTTAATGCCGTTAAAACCAGCCTAAAAGTCTGGGTCCAAACATAAAGCACAGGAAGACCAGGCCTGCAAGGCTGACTTTTCCGTCCAAGGCTGTAAATCGAATTTGCTTGAGCCGGGTTCTTCCTTTGCCGCCCCGGTAGCATCGGGCTTCCATGGCTTCGGCCAGTTCCTCCGCCCGCTTGAAGGCACTGACAAACAGTGGTATTAAAACAGGGATAAAGCTTTTAACACGGCTTAAAAGACTTCCTGTGTCAAAATCCGCCCCTCTGGAGGCCTGAGCTTTCATAATACGCTCCGTCTCCTCCATCAGGGTGGGAATAAACCGTAGGGCAATGGACATCATCATGGCAATTTCGTGAGCCGGCAAGCCTATCCGTTCCAAGGGCTTGAGCATGCGCTCAAGACCGTCGGTTAAGGACATGGGCGTAGTGGTCAAAGTCATAAGGGAGCCGATGACAATAAAGATCACCAGGCGAAAGAAAAGCTTTAATGCTAAAATAACGCCTTCATAGGTGACTTTAATAAAGCCAAGCTCAAAAAGAGGCGTTCCGCCTACAAAAAGCATATTGAGAACAGCTGTGATACCCAGAATGAAAAGGAGGGGCTTTATGCCCTTCAGGGATTGCTTCAAGGGTACGCCGCTAACCAGAATAAGTGCCAGCGTAAAAGCTCCCAGCATGACATACTCCTGCCAGCTGTTTATAAGAAAAGCCACCACCATCAGAATGCCCGTCCAAATCATTTTTGTTCGGGGATCCATTCGGTGGAGGGGAGATTCTCCCGGAATGTATTGTCCCATGGTAATATTGCCAATCATTTAAGAATCTCTCCTTTCTTTAGCCGCTTCCCTTAGTGACAGAAGATAAGCTTCCGCTTCCTTAACCGTTAAAACCGGGTCAGGAACCTTGTAGCCCTTTTCCTGAAGTCTGAAAAACAGCTCCGTAATGCTCGGCAGCTCCAGACCGAAGGCCCGTATGTTGCCTTTTTTAGAAAACACCGCAGAAGGGGTGTCACAGGCTGCCAGTCTGCCGTTGTGCATGACTGCAATCCGGTGACAAAAGGCTGCCATATCCTCCATATTATGAGAAATAATCAGGATAGTGGTTCCTTTTTTCCTGTTCAAATCGGACAAAAGAGCAAAAACCTCACGGCTGCCTTTAGGATCCAATCCCGCCGTAGGCTCATCGAGAATGAGGACAGAGGGCTCCATGACCAGTACACCGGCAATAGCCACCCGGCGCTTTTGTCCTCCCGAAAGCTCAAAGGGCGACTTTTCGAGAAGCTCGGGTCCAAGTCCCAGGCTTTCGGTAACCTCAAAAATACGCCGCTTCATTTCCTCTTCCGGCAAGCCCAGCTTCAAAAGCCCAAAAAGGATATCCTTATAAACGGTTTCCTCAAATAATTGATGTTCCGGATACTGAAAGATAAGCCCTACCCTGCGCCTGAGCTCCTTTAAGGTCTTTCCAACAGCTTTAAGCCCATCTACCTCCAGGTCTCCGGAGGAAGGCTTTAAAAGGCCGTTCAGGTGCTGTACAAGGGTGGATTTGCCCGAGCCTGTGTGGCCGATAATCCCCAGAATCTCGCCTTTTTCCACCGTAAGGCTGACATTGTCAAGGGCCTTTTTTTCGTAGGTAGTGCCGGGCATATAAATATGAGTAAGCTCACTTAAACGTATAATGGCATTATTTTTACCGTTCTTTCCCGCCAAGGCCCCATCCATGGAAGCTTCCCGTTTGCCGCTGCTTCCTAATGCTTCGCTTTTCAAGGGAGAGGGTGACAAACGGCGCAAAAGGTCTTCAAAAACCTTTTCCCCCTCATCCAGATCAATGGGCACCTTAGGAAAGCTTATCCCCTGGTGCTTCAGCTCATGGGCAAGCAGGGATACCTGGGGAACTTCAAGACCCAGGCCTCTTACTGAGGACACATTTTCAAACAGAGTCTCCGGTGTCCCCTCCAGGGCAAGCTGCCCCTCGCTCATCACCAATACCCTATGGGCCTGTGCGGCTTCATCCATATGGTGGGTTATGAGAATGAGAGTTATACCTTTCTCACGATTGAGCTTTCTTAAAACGCCCATTACCTCCCGGCGTCCTGCCGGGTCCAGCATAGAGGTGGCTTCATCCAGAATAATACATTTAGGCGCCATGGCTAAAATGCCTGCTATGGCAACTCTCTGCTTTTGTCCTCCGGAAAGAAGGTGAGGTGCGCGGTTAAGATTTTCCGTCATTCCCACATAGCTTAATGCGCTGTCGATACGGGAGCGTATTTCATCGGGAGGCACCCCCAGATTTTCCGGTCCGAAGGCCACATCCTCTTCCACAGTGGTAGCCACCATTTGGTTATCCGGGTTTTGAAATACCATGCCCACACTTTTCCGAATATCCCATAGAAGCTCTCCGTTTTGAGTGTTCATTCCGTCGACTATGACAGTACCCTCCTGGGGAATTAAAAGCGCGTTCATAAGGCGGGCAAGTGTGGACTTACCCGAGCCGTTTCGGCCAAGCACCACCAGAAATTCGCCTTCCCTTACCGCTGCTGTTACGCCGTTAAGAGCTCTTATGCCACTATCCTGCTCTTCTCCCAGGCCATAGTCATAAACTACTTGGGAAATACTTATGATATCCTTCATTTTATGTCACTTCTGGAAAGCCTATAACTTTCCGGGCACTTTCTTAAAGGTTAAATTCAGCTTAAATGCTTCGCTGCAAATACTTAGGAAATCGTGGATTTATGCATGGAAACACTTTACCAGTGCATTTTGCATGAAATCCATGATTCTCCCACTGTAAATTAATTATTAAACTTCAAAAAGAGGTTTTTGCAGCAGACTTAAAAATAAACGAAAGAGACCGGGGTTGCCCCGATCTCCTCAATACGCTTTCAGCTCAAAATTAAACGAGCTCAAGAACAACTATCTCTGCACCGTCGCCTCTTCTTGCACCAAGCTTGTAAGTGCGGGTATAACCGCCCTTTCTGTCCTTGTACTTGGGTGCGATTTCATCCAAAAGCTTGTTTGTGAGACTGATGCTGTTGCCCTTCTCATCTTTGATCTTGTAGACCCAGTTCATGATCTGACGTCTTGCAGCAAGTCTGGAAGGAGCGTCAACGGCTTTAAGCTCCGTCTTTGTCTCCCTCTCAACTACCTCATACTTGTTTCCGTTCTTGGAGGTAGCTGATTTTAAAACCTTACGGCCTTTGCTGTCAAGAGCGGGCGCACTGACCGTCACCTGCTTGGAAGTGAAATTATCACTTTCCTTGATAGCCAGAGTAATAATCTTGTCAAAAATGCTTTGAACTTCTTTTGCTCTGGTTTCGGTGGTCTCTATGCGTCCATGCTGGATCAGAGAAGTTACCAGGCCTTTAAGCAACGCTTTGCGCTGATCTGTAGGCCGTCCTAATTTCCTCTGTGTCGGCATTTTGTTCCCTCCCCTGAAAAGTGTGTGTTGTGTTTAGTCTTCCGACGGAGCTAATTTAAGAGTGAGAGCCTCAAGCTTCTGCACCACTTCTTCAAGTGACTTTCTGCCAAGGTTTCTCACCTTCATCATTTCGTCTTCCGTTTTACTGATGAGATCTTCCACCGTGTTGATACCCGCCCTCTTAAGGCAGTTGTAAGAACGCACAGAAAGATCAAGCTCCTCGATGGTCATTTCAAGGATCTTATCTCTTGCCGGTTCACCCTTCTCAACAAGAATTTCGGTGTTCTTCGCCCTGTCGGTAAGGTTGATAAAGAGGTTGAGATGATCGCTCAAAATTTTGGCGCCAAGGCTGATGGCCTCATCCGGCGCAATCGATCCGTCGGTCCATACTTCTATGCTCAATTTGTCATAGTCTGTAACCTGGCCTACACGCGTGTTCTCAACAGTGTAATTAACCTTGTTCACAGGTGTATAGATGGAGTCCACCGGAATAACGCCTATGGGCTGGTTGGGCAGCTTGTTCTTTTCAGCGGAAACATAGCCGCGGCCATGATTCACGTTGATTTCCATAAAGAACCTGCTGGTTCCGTTAACCGTCGCAATATGCAAATCCGGATTCAAAATCTCAACATCGGAATCCGCTTTGATATCCGAAGCCTTGATTTCGCCATCACCCTCGTAATCAATGTACAAGGTTTTTGATTGCTCGCTATGAAGCTTCAAGCGCAGTGACTTAATGTTAAGGATGATTTCAGTAACATCCTCAACAACGCCGGGAACCGTGGTAAACTCATGCAGAACACCGTCGATCTTAATTGATGTGACGGCAGCTCCGGGTAGAGAAGAAAGCAATATCCTTCTCAAAGAGTTGCCCAAGGTGGTGCCGTAGCCCCTCTCAAGAGGTTCTACGACAAATTTACCATAAGCATTATCTTCTGCACTATCTACGCATTCAATTCTCGGCTTTTCCATTTCGATCATCAGCCAACCCTCCTTGGGCTATTTAATAGATGAGGGTAATCGTCCATTTGTGATTACTTGGAGTACAACTCAACGATGAGGTGTTCCTGAACATTGAGATCAATATCCTCTCTCGTCGGTAATGCAACAACTCTACCCTTTAAGTTCTCCTGATCTACTTCAAGCCATTTTGGAACGACCTTGGAACCTGTAATATCAAGAATTTCCTTGAAACGAACAGATTTCTTTGCGGTCTCGCTTACGCTGATGGCTTCACCTGTCTTTACAAGGTAGGAAGGAATATTCAAACGCTTTCCGTTTACCTCGAAATGACCGTGTGTCACAAGCTGGCGAGCTTCTGCACGGGTTGATCCAAATCCCATTCTGTAAACTACGTTGTCGAGTCTCAATTCAAGTAATTGCAACAGATTTTCACCTGTAATGCCTTTTTTACGAGCAGCCATTTCAAAATATTTTCTGAACTGGCTTTCAAGGATTCCGTAGAATCTCTTTGCTTTTTGCTTTTCACGAAGCTGAATGCCGTATTCGGACAGCTTCTTCTTTTGCGCGCCATGCTGGCCCGGAGCATAAGCCCTTCTGCCGATAGCACATTTATTTCCGTAGCATCTTTCACCCTTGAGAAAAAGTTTTTGACCCTCTCTGCGGCAGAGCTTACAAGATGCACCCGTATATCTTGCCATTGGTTCTTACACCTCCACTAAACTCTTCTTCTTTTAGGCGGTCTGCATCCATTGTGAGGAATGGGGGTTACATCTTTAATAAGATTAACCTCAAGTCCTGCAGCCTGGAGTGCACGAATAGCCGCCTCACGGCCGGCGCCGGGTCCTTTCACATAAACCGATACCGTCTTTAAACCATGCTCCATCGCAGCTTTTGCAGCTGTTTCAGCAGCGGATTGCGCGGCAAAGGGGGTGCTCTTTCTGGAGCCTCTGAAGCCCAATCCACCTGCGCTTGCCCATGACAGGGCATTTCCCTGGACGTCGGTTATGGTGACAATGGTATTATTAAAGGAAGAACGGATATGGGCTGCGCCCCGCTCAATATTCTTTTTTTCCTTTTTCTTCCTTGTTCTTCTTACAACCTTACCTGCTGCCATTTATCGTTCGACCTCCCGATTACTTCTTCTTGTTGGCAATGGTCTTCCTTGGTCCCTTCCTGGTACGAGCATTGGTCTTTGAACGCTGACCACGCACCGGAAGTCCCATCCTATGCCGGATTCCACGGTAACACCTGATTTCAACAAGGCGCTTTATATTCAGAGCAATCTCTCTTCTGAGGTCGCCTTCTACAGTATACGCTTTTTCAATTATTTCACGGAGCTTGTTGGTCTCATCGTCTGTGAGATCCCTAACCCGTGTATCGGGATTAATTCCCGTTTTAGCCAGTATCTCATTGGAACGGGTTCTGCCTATTCCGAAGATATACGTAAGGCCAATCTCTACTCTTTTTTCTCTTGGCAAGTCGACGCCTGCAATACGAGCCAAATGACTACACCTCCGAACGGTATTTGTTTTATGACTTTTTCTCATTGGGGTATACTAAGTAGCAAAATATATATTAAAGACTCCTGTACTTGCCCTACGCTATTGGGTAGCGAAAGGAGCTCAGCCGCTATACAGGCATCCTGTTTGGCGCGTACTCGTTCCATGAAAAGTCAGAAGAACGAGCGGCTTTTCTATTAGCCCTGTCTCTGCTTATGCTTGGGATTCAAGCAAATAACCATAACACGGCCTTTTCTGCGAATGATTTTGCACTTTTCGCAAATCTTCTTAACAGACGGTTTGACTTTCATTTCATTGACCCTCCATTCCTGCAGATCTTAAAGGTTTTTTTATTTACCTCTCCAAGTGATTCTGCCGCGGGTAAGGTCATAGGTTGACATTTCCACGGTCACTTTATCACCGGGCAATATGCGAATATAATTCATTCGGAGCTTGCCGGAAATATGCGCAAGTATAACATGTCCATTGACAAGCTTGACCTTGAAATTGGCGTTGGGGAGTGCCTCCAGCACAACACCCTCAAGTTCGATTACATCTTCCCTTGCTTCCTTTTGCTCTCTTGACAAGTTCCAGCCCCTCCTTAAGGTTATACGCTTACTTCTTCATCCATATAGCGTTGGATTGCAGCCCTTAGATCAGCATTACCGGCAGGACTCCCTGAAATTGGCCGTTCATCATCACTCCAGGCACTTTTACCTGTAATCATCAGATGCTTCAGCTTTTTTTTCTTGGGATTTTCCACTAAACGCAACTTTCCATCTGCTATAAGCACATGATCATCGTCGCATCTATCCACGACTATGAATAAGCGCGATTTATCTCTGCCTGCTTTTGACCAGACAAACCGGCCAATGATGGCATTCGCCTCATTCATCCCGTTCACGTTCCTGCCGCCTTCCTTTTTCTCGGTTGAACCGCACCAATTATATATTCTATATGAATTTTATCTCTTTTTCAAGATTGTTAACCGTTTTCATGATTTTTAATATAATTTCGTTAATATTTCCGGACCATTTGGTGTAACTGCAAGAGTATTCTCATGATGAGCGGACAATTTTCCGTCCTGAGTCACCACGGTCCACTTATCTTCCAGCACTTTAACCTGCCAGGTACCCACATTTACCATAGGCTCAATAGCAAGTGTCATGCCGTTGGACAAACGGATTCCCCTTTCCCTTGTAACATAATTGGGGATTTGGGGCTCCTCATGCATTTCTGACCCAATGCCATGGCCTACGAAATCCCGGACAATGGAATAACCTCTTTCCTCTGCGTAAGCCTGAATAGCTGCGGAAATATCCCGAATACGATTACCCTCTATTGCCTGAGCCATCCCACGGTTGAAAGATTCTTCCGTGTGATAAATCAAATCGGCAGCTTCCTTAGCTATTTGCCCCACGGGATAGGTCCTTGCCGCATCGCCATGAAAGCCTTCAAGAATGGCACCGATGTCCACGCTTATAATGTCTCCCTCCTGGAGAACCTGATCCCCGGGAAGTCCATGTATCACGACATGGTTCACCGACGTGCAGACAGCGCCAGGAAAGGCGATGCCCCCATGGGCACAGGGTACTCCTTTAAAGGAAGCAATGGCGTTACAACGTTTAATGACTTCCTCTGCAGCCCGGTTCAGTTCCTTTGTGGTCACACCCGGCGCAATAAGTTCTTCAATGCGCTTATGGGCCAGCATAACAACTTCGCCCGCTCTTCGCATTTTATCCAATTCTCTCTTGGATTTAAGAAAAATCATTCTTCTCTGCCTTCTTTATTTAATATCACAGGGCTTCAAGCTTAGCAAGAATTTCCCGGGTCGTCTCCTCAATGGGCTTGGTACCGTCGATATCCAATAAAAGGTTCAGGCGGCCATAAAAGTCAATGAGGGGGCTGGTTTGCTTGTGGTAGGTATCAAGTCTTTTAAGAACGGTTTCCGCTTTATCGTCCTCTCTTATAAAGAGCTTCGAACCGCAGGCATCACATTCGTTTTCCTTAACCGGAGGGTTAAAGGAAACATGATAGGTTCTGCCGCAGGAACACATTCTCCGTCCCGACATTCTTTCAACAATGGTTTCATCGGGAACAATAAGATTGATAACCACATCGATGGCTTGGCCCTTTGCCTCAAGCAGGACTCCTAAAAGCTCCGCCTGGGGAAGGGTTCTCGGAAAACCGTCCAGAAGGTAGCCTTCCTTGCAGTCATCCTTTTTGAATCGATCTTCCACAATACGTACCGTTACATCATCCGGAACCAATTGACCCGCGTCAATGTAGGAACTCACCAGCTGTCCTAATTCCGTCTTCTCCTTGATGTTGGCTCTGAAAATATCTCCTGTGGAAATGTGGGGAATTTTTAGAGCTGCGGACAGGTTGACGGCCTGAGTGCCTTTCCCTGCTCCGGGAGGTCCCAGTAAAATAACCTTCATCCTGGCACCACCTTTCCCATATTATCTTATGCATCTAGAACGGGCTATGCCCGCAACCCAATGTTCAGAATTACTTGTGAGATAACTTGTTTTGATTGCCGTTTCTGAACAATAAGGTACTGCTATGATTCGGATTTCAAATCCAGCTCTTTTTGCTGTTTGTGTTTTTTTAAGCCACAACGGCGTAAAAAGCGGATGGATGACATCCGCCTTTCACACCCATTCTGGCCTATTTAATCAAGGAAACCCTTATAATGTCTCATCATAAGCTGGGATTCAATTTGCTTCATGGTATCCAGGGCAACACCCACCATAATGAGAAGGGAGGTACCACCGAACCACATGTTTTTAATTCCCGTTATCAACTCAAGAAGACTTGGCAGAACGGTAACCAGAGCCAGGAATATCGCACCAAACCAGGTGATGCGGTTCAAAACCTTGGATATATAATCTGCCGTGGGCTTTCCGGGACGAATACCGGGGATGAATCCACCGTTTTTACGAATATTATTGGCCAGCTCCACCGGATTAAACACCATGATGGTGTAGAAGAAGGTGAAGAATATAACCAGTATGGCATTTACCACCATGTAAAACGGATTACTGCTGAAATCCCTCAAAAACACCAGCACAGGATTTGTTGTACTGGGGGCCAGAAGACCGATAATCGTAGGGAAGAACGCCAGAATGGACATGGCGAAGATGATGGGCACAACACCGGAGACATTTACCTTAATAGGAATGTGGGTGCTCTGTCCGCCATACATTTTACGCCCGACCACACGCTTGGCATACTGTACGGGTAGCCTTCTCTCTGCCTGAGTAACCCAGATTACAAATACGAGAACGGCAACAAACACGGCAATGATGGCCGCAACCACCAGGATGCCAAGGGCCAGCTGGCCATTTCTGCTGTAGCCGTAAGCGATGCCGTAAAGAGCGTTAGCTGCGGCAGGGCCATTGGAGATAATGTTGACAAAGATGATAAGGGATATGCCGTTTCCTATACCCTTTTCATTAATTTGCTCACCCAACCACATGATAAAAGCAGTACCTGCGGTTAAAGCAAAGGTGATGGTGAGATAGGAAAGAACATTGCGATGGCTGATTGCGCTTCTGAAACCGATGTACATGAAGGTCGCCTCAACGAAGCCGAGAATAACCGTTCCATAGCGTGTCCACTGAGCAAGCTTCTTTTTGCCCTCTTCGCCTTCCTTCTGAAGACGCTCCAGAGCCGGAATGGCTACCGTAAGAAGCTGCATGATAATGGATGCGTTAATGTACGGGGTAATCGACATGGCGAAAATACTGGCTCTTGTAAACGCGCCGCCGCCGATGATGTTCATAAAGCCGAAGAGTCCGCCTTGTTCGCCTACGAGATTCGCAAGTGCAGAGCTGTCCATTCCGGGAACGGGAATATATACTCCCAGCCGGTATACAAGGAGAAGAAGCATGGTTACAATCAGCTTCTTCCTCAAGTCTACAAGCTTCCAGGCACTGGTCAGCGGAGCAAAGATGTTCTCCATCTTAAATCACCTCAGCCTTTCCTCCTACTGCTTCTATCTTCCCTGCGGCAGACTTGGTAATCCGAGCTGCCTTGACGGTAAGCTTTTTGCTAAGATCCCCGGTTCCGAGAATCACGATGCCATCATTAGTTTTGCTAATGACGCCCTGTTGCTTTAAAAGCTCTGCTGTCACCTCTGTTCCGTCCTCAAAACGTTCCAGATCGGAAAGCTTCACTTCGGTATATACTTTTCTGAATTCGAAATTATTGAATCCTCTTTTGGGAATTCTTCTGAACAGGGGCATTTGTCCGCCTTCAAAGCCAACTCTAACGCCGCCGCCTGCTCTGGCATTCTGACCCTTGGAACCCTTGCCCGCGGTTTTACCGTTGCCGGATCCATGGCCTCTGCCCTTACGCTTTGGAGCCTTTTTGGGTGCTCCAGGTTGTAATTCAAACAAGTTCACTGGCTGCACCTCCTTTATACTTCTTCTACCGATAACAGATGACCGACCTTCTGGATCATGCCGCGAATTTGGGCATTATCCTTCTGCTCGACGGTCTGGCCGATTTTACGAAGACCCAGAGCCGCTACGGTGGCTTTCTGGTCTTCTTTGGCCTTTATTGTACTCTTTTTCAGAGTAATTTTCAAACTGCCCATTGAAAATAGCCTCCTAACCCAGGATCTCTTCGACGCTTTTGCCTCTGAGCTTTGCAATCATCTCAACAGTCTTGAGCTGGGACAGGCCGTCCACAGTTGCTCTTACCATGTTGGTAGGATTGTTGGAGCCGAGAGACTTGGTATAAATATCGTGGATACCGGCCAACTCAAGAACCGCACGAACAGGTCCGCCGGCGATAACACCGGTACCTTCGGTAGCAGGCTTCAGAAGAACCTTGCCAGCTCCGAATGCGCCCAATATATCGTGAGGAATGGTGGTGCCCACTTTAGGAATATAAATGAGATTCTTCTTGGCATCTTCAATTCCCTTGCGTATTGCGTCGGGAATTTCAGTTGCCTTGCCGCTGCCTACGCCCACATGTCCGTTTTCATCACCGATAACAACGAGAGCGCTGAACCTGAAATTACGACCGCCCTTAACAACCTTGGTCACGCGGCCGATATTGACTACCTTTTCCTTAAGGTCCAGAGTGCTTGGATCAATTTTCTGCAATGTGTTCCCCTCCCTTTCGAAAAATCAGGCTTAAAACTTCAGGCCGGCTTCTCTGGCGCCGTCTGCAAGTTCTTTAACCCGTCCATGATAAAGGTAGCCGCCTCTGTCGAACACTACCTGTGTAATACCTTTTTCTACAGCCTTTTCACCGAGAAGCTTGCCAACTTCCTTAGCAGCTGTCTTGTTACCGGTATAGCCGAGTTTACCCTTAAGGGCTTCGTCGGAGGTTGAGGCTGAAACGAGGGTTACGCCCTTGATATCATCGATAATCTGGGCATAGATGTGCTTTGCGCTCCTGAAAACGCTAAGCCGCGGCTTTTCACCGGTTCCGGAGATTTTCTTGCGTACCCGGACATGCTTGCGGAGCCTAACCTTGTTTCTGTCAATCTTTTTTATCATCGCACATTCACTCCCTTCTCCTACTTCTTGCCCTTGCCGCCGGTCTTACCTTCCTTACGGACGATAATCTCACCAGCGTACTTGATTCCCTTACCCTTATAAGGTTCAGGAGGACGCTTCTCGCGGATGTTGGCCGCAACAGCGCCAACGATCTGCTTGTCGGAGCCTTTGACAATAATTTTGTCTTGGGAAGGAACGTCAATGGTAATACCCTGGGGCTCTTCCATTTCTACAGGATGGGAATAGCCCAGTGTAAGAATCAGCTTCTTTCCCTGCTTTTGAGCTCTGTAGCCTACGCCGACAATTTCAAGACCCTTTTCAAAGCCCTTGGTTACACCGGTAACCATGTTAGCAAGAAGGGCACGGGTAAGGCCGTGGAGCGCACGGTTTTCCTTTTCATCATTAGGCCTTGTTACATTAAGAACCTGGCCGTCCTTGGAAATAGCAATGTTTTTGTGAAAGGTTTGGGTAAGTGTGCCCTTGGGCCCCTTTACCGTTACTTCGTGGTCGTTGATTTTAACGTCCACACCGGCGGGGATATCGATGGGCATTCTTCCGATTCGAGACATAATCTTGCACCTCCGGTTCTTAGATTGAGAGCTTCCTGCTTAGAGGAGCCCGTTTCAGAACGCTTCTATCTTATCCTTAATTACCAAACAAATGCCAGAACTTCGCCGCCAATTCCAAGCTTTCTAGCTTGCTTGTCGGTCATAACGCCCTGTGATGTAGATACAATGGCTACGCCCAGTCCGCCAAGAACCTTGGGAACCTCATTCTTGTCGGCATAAACGCGCAAGCCGGGCTTGCTGATTCTCTTAATGCCGGAGATGATGTTCTTCTTGTTCTCGACATATTTTAAGGTAATACGAATAATACCCTGTTTCTTGTCGTCTATCTCAATAAAGTCTTTGATATAACCTTCCTCGAGCAGTATCTTTGCAATCTGCTTCTTAAGGTTTGATGCGGGAACGTCCACGGTCTCATGCTTCGAGGAGGAAGCGTTCCTAATCCTTGTCAGCATATCTGCAATGACGTCGGTTGCATGCATTGTTACAGACCTCCTTTCGCAAATTACCAGCTAGCCTTTTTCACGCCTGGTATCTGGCCCTTATATGCTAATTCTCTGAAGCAAAGACGGCAAATGCCGAACTTCCTCATATATGCGTGAGGTCTGCCGCAGAGCTTGCAGCGATTATAGTACCTTGTGGAAAACTTGGGTTCCTTCTGCTGCTTAAGAATCATTGATTTCTTAGCCACGTCAATTACCTCCTTTAGCTCTTTGTGAACGGCATTCCGAGAAGTGTGAGCAATTCCTTTGCTTCTTCGTCGGTCTGAGCGGTGGTGACGAATGTAATATCCATACCACGTACTTTATCAACCTTGTCAATTTCTATTTCAGGGAAGATCAACTGATCGTTGATACCCATGGAGAAATTGCCTCTTCCGTCAAAGGAATTGGAATTAATTCCTCTGAAGTCTCTTACACGGGGGAGAGCAATATTGAAAAGCTTATCCACAAACTCGTTCATTCTTGTGCCGCGAAGGGTTACCTTGCAGCCGATATTCATCCCCTCACGGAGCTTGAATGCCGCAACCGACTTCTTGGCTTTGGTCACCACAACTTTTTGTCCTGTGATGGCCGAAATTTCGTTAGCCGTAATTTCTATGGCCTTGGGATTGTCTTTAACTTCTCCCACACCCACGTTGACTACGACCTTAACAAGCTTGGGAATCTGCATAGTGCTCTTGTAATTAAACTTGGCCTGCAGAGCCGGCGCAACATCTTTCTTATACTTGTCAAGCAATCTTGGCATGTCCTGTCAACCTCCTTTTAAGGATTACTCCTTGCCTTCTCCGATAACGTCAATTGTCTCTCCGCACTTTTTGCAAGCTCTTACCTTAGAGCCGTCGTCCAGAAGCTTCCTGCCGACTTTGGTGGGCTTGCCGCACTTTTCGCAAATGAGCATGACCTTATCAACATAGATGGCAGCGGGCTGTTTTACAAGACCGCCCTGCTTAAAACCTTGGTTGGGCTTCGGCTTGACATGCTTCGTTACGATATTAACGCCTTCGACAATGATCTTGCGTTCGGACGCATCGACACTGAGAACCTTGCCCTTTTTTCCGCCGTCCTTACCATTGAGCACGTAAACCGTGTCTCCCTTTTTGACGTGAATTTTTCCCATTTGTCATGCCTCCTCTCTCACAATACTTCAGGGGCCAAGGAGATAATCTTCATGTAGTTCTTATCTCTGAGCTCCCTTGCCACAGGCCCGAAAATACGGGTTCCTCTGGGGTTGCCGTCGTCCTTAATGATAACGGCTGCATTTTCGTCGAAACGGATGTAAGATCCGTCTATTCTTTTAAGTCCCTTAACCGAGCGAACGATAACCGCTTTCACGACATCGCCCTTCTTAACAACACCGCCGGGCGTTGCATTTTTAACCGAGCAAACAATGACATCGCCGACATTGGCATATTTCCGTTTAGATCCGCCCAGGACCTTAATGCACATCATTTCCTTGGCGCCGGTGTTATCGGCAGACTTTAAATAACTCTGTGCCTGAATCATTCCTTCGCGCCTCCCTTATTTCGCTTTGTCGACGATTTCAACCAAACGCCATCTTTTGTCTTTGCTTAAGGGTCTGGTTTCCATTACCTCTACGCGATCGCCGATATTGCATTCGTTATTCTCATCATGTGCCTTGAGTTTGTAGGTCCGCTTCATGATTTTCTTATAGAGCGGATGGCTCACGCTGTCCTCGACGGCAACAACAATTGTCTTATCCATCTTATTACTAACGACTTTTCCCACACGGGTTTTTCTTAATCCTCTTTCAGCCACGCGGAATAAACCTCCTTCCGGTTACTCATGAAGGCCATATAAGCCTTCCAATCAATCCCTCTTTATGCCGAGTTCCATCTCACGCATAAGTGTTTTCACACGTGCGATGTTCTTTTTAACGGTTTTGAGCTTCAGCGGATTTTCAAGCTGACTGGTGGCATGCTGGAATCTCAGCTTAAACAGCTCGCTCTTAAGTGCGGAAAGCTCAGCTACAAGCTCTTCGCTTGTCTTTTCCTTAAGGGTTTTGAGTTCAGACGCCTTCATTCTCAACACCTACCTCTTCCTTACGCGCAACGATCTTGCACTTAACAGGCAGCTTGTGGGCTGCAAGTCTCAGCGCCTCTCTTGCGACTTCTTCGGAAACTCCCGCGATTTCAAACATAACGCGGCCGGGTTTTACAACGGCAACCCAGAACTCGGGAGCACCTTTACCGGAACCCATTCGGGTTTCAGCGGGCTTTTTAGTTACCGGCTTATCGGGAAAAATCTTTATCCACACATTACCGCCTCTTTTGATGAAGCGGGTCATGGCGATACGGGCTGCTTCAATCTGATTGCTGGTAATCCAGGCCGGTTCAGTGGATTGAAGACCGAATTCACCATGAGAAACCGTGTTGCCACGGGTAGCAATACCCGTCATGCGGCCTCTGTGAACTCTTCTATATTTCACTCTCTTCGGCAATAGCATTATTGTTCTCCCCCTTCCTTTTTCTCCTTCTTCTTCGTGGGAAGAACCTCACCCTTGTAGATCCATACCTTTACGCCGATTTTACCATAGGTGGTATTGGCTTCCGTAAAGCCATAGTCGATGTCGGCACGAAGAGTCTGAAGGGGAATGGTTCCTTCGTGATAGTGCTCGGTTCTTGCGATATCAGCACCGCCGAGTCTTCCTGAAACAGAGGTTTTAATACCCTTGGCATTAAATCTCATGGTTCTGGACATTGACTGCTTCATAGCGCGGCGGAAGGAAATACGCTTCTCCAGCTGAGATGCAATATTCTCAGCGACGAGCTGAGCATTCATTTCCGGAGTCTTGATTTCAGTAATATTCAGAAGCATGCTCTTACCGGTCATCTTCTCCAGCTCCTTGCGAAGCGCTTCGATTCCCGATCCCCCTTTGCCGATAATAATACCGGGCTTGGAGGTATGAATGTTTATCTTAACCTTGTTGGCGGCACGTTCGATTTCAATTCTGGCCACCCCGGCGATATAAAGCTTCTTTTTGATGTGCTTGCGAAGCTTCACGTCTTCCACGAGGAAAGTGCTGAAATCTTTAACGCCGGCATACCATTTGGTGTCCCAGTCCTTTATGATTCCTATTCTCAATCCATGGGGATTTACTTTCTGGCCCATTTAGCAACCTCCTTATTTAGCTCTTTCCTTTAGAACCAGTGTAATATGGCTGGTTCTTTTGCGAATACGGAATGCTCTACCCTGTGCTCTCGGCATAATGCGCTTGAGTGTGGGGCCCTGCTCTGCGAATATTTCCGATACGAAGAGCATTTCCCTGTTGAGCTGATTATTGTTCACCGCGTTAGCTTCAGCCGATTTAAGAAGCTTGTAAAGGATTTCGGATGCATTTCTGGGCATATACTTCAAAATGGCGTACGCCTCGTCAATTTCCTTATTCCTTATTAAATCAATAACCAATTGCGCTTTTCTTACGGATACCCGTACGTGTTTCACAATGGCTTTGCCCTGATCCTTCCCGATTCCGAGGACTTTCCTCTCCTTTTTCGTAAGGATTTTCAGCTTTTTAGACTTGCTGTGGGGCTTTGCATATTGTTCAAGAAGCTCCTTTTTGTTTTCAAGAAGCTCGTCCTTAGACATTACCTTCTTGCCCAAGACTATTCCTCCTTCCAATAAGAGAGTTAAGATTACCTCTTAAGCTTACTGCCTTTTTCTGTCTTGCTGTGGCCCCTATAGGTACGTGTGGGGGCGAATTCTCCCAGCTTATGACCTACCATATCCTCTGAAACGTAGACGGGAACATGCTTGCGGCCATCATGAACAGCCATGGTATGTCCCACCATCTGCGGGAAGATGGTAGAAGCGCGAGACCAGGTCTTGAGTACCCGTTTCTCGTTCTTATCATTCATTTCTTCGACCCTCTTTAAGAGTTTCACATCTATATAGGGTCCCTTTTTAAGCGATCTACTCACGGTTCAAACCTCCTTCTCCACGATTACTTGCCGTTTCTCTTCTTAACGATCATATTGCTGCTTTGCTTGTTCTTCTTACGGGTCTTGTATCCCAAGGTGGGCTTGCCCCAAGGGGTTACAGGACTGGGAAGACCAATGGGTGAACGGCCTTCGCCACCGCCGTGTGGGTGGTCGTTGGGGTTCATTACAACACCACGCACCGTAGGTCTCCAACCCATCCAACGCTTTCTGCCGGCTTTACCGAGAGAAATGTTCTCATGATCCAGATTTCCTACCTGGCCTATGGTTGCTTTACAGCGAACAGCGATTTTACGTACCTCACCGGAAGGAAGTCTTACCTGTGCGTAATCGCTTTCCTTTGCCATAAGCTGAGCAAGGTTGCCGGCTGCACGAACAAGCTGGCCGCCTTTTCCAGGCTTAAGCTCAATATTGTGAATCAAGGTACCTACAGGAATATTTTCAAGAGGAAGGGCGTTGCCGGGCTTAATGTCGGACTGAGGGCCCGAATAAACCTTGCCGCCTACTGTAAGACCGTTGGGAGCAAGAATATATCTCTTTTCTCCGTCAACATACTTAAGAAGGGCAATGTTGGCAGAACGGTTGGGATCGTACTCGATAGCCGCAACAGTTGCTTCTACGCCATCCTTGTCTCTTTTAAAATCAATTACTCTGTACTTCTGTTTCGCGCCGCCACCATGATGACGTACGGTAATCCTTCCGTAGGAGTTTCTTCCGCCGTTCTTACTGAGCG
>JAFADM010000261.1 GCA_023424865.1 Bacillota bacterium
CCACAAGGAGAATGACGCTTAAATCCACGCGATAAGTGAAACGGTAAAACAAGGTGGCAAACAGCACTCCCAGCCATAAGGCCGGAAGCAGCACTATAAAGTAGCTGGCAAAATAGGTGGACGCTCCGAACAAATGTCCCATTTTAAATGCGGTAAAGGGCAGGTATACCACCATGGTGAGCAGTGCGGTAAAGACAGCCACCAGGAGCAATGCCATGAGCTTTGCCGTATTCAGGCTAAGCGGGGATACAACAGAGTCTGTAAGCTCACCCATATTACTTTTGCGGATCCTGTCAAGCTCGTAAAGCGTCAGCATTGCAAAGAGGATTGTTCCTCCCAAAGCGCCTGCCAAAACCGGATTTGCTATCCATAAGTTGGATCGTGTGCCTCCTATGGTGGGCATATAAAAACGATATCCCGCCAAAGGCGAGCACAGCGTGAGAATTGCGACAAGCCAGGTTCCGGGTGAAAGCATAAGACGCCTTAGCTCAACGCGCAGATAGTACCTGAAACTCATACACACGCATCCCCTTTCATTTCAAGCAGATACATATAAGCATCTTCCAGTGTGGGCTCTGCAGGCGTTGCAAAGTCGGGCAGGCTATGGCCCACAATTCGGCAGGAAACGCCCCCGGCAGTATTAACACGGGAGGTGATATGATAATCCTGCTCTTCTCCGAGCATAGCCTCCGCTCCTTCCAGGAACATGCCCACATGTCCCTGTGCCTGCTGTATTAATACCTCGGGAGAGCCGTCAAATAAAATTTGGCTCCTATGTAAAACAATAAGTCGGTTGCAGATGGATTGCACATCCTCAATAATGTGAGTGGAGAGCAGCACAAGCTTATCTTGAGAGGTTCTGGAAAAAAGATTACGGAATTTAACCCGCTCTTCCGGGTCCAGTCCAACTGTCGGTTCATCGAGAATAAGGATTTTAGGATCTCCCAGCAAGGCCTGGGCGATGCCAAGGCGCTGACGCTGCCCGCCGGACAGGGTCCGGATTCTGGCCTTTTTCTTTTCCAGAAGGTTTGTCTGTTCCAGTACCGTTTGAATTGCAGGTTTAGCGTTTTTAATCCCCTTTAACGCCGCCATGTAATCCAGAAATTGCCAGGAGGTGAGCTCCTCGAAAACACCCAGGGCTTGGGGCAGATAACCCAGCGCAGTTTTAAGCGTTTTCTCTTCCTTTGAATAGGGCTTGCCCTCCAGAAGCATCTCCCCCTCCGTTGGTAATAACCCGGATACCAGAAGCTTAATCAAGGTGCTTTTCCCCGCTCCATTGGGCCCCACCAGACCAATCAGCGCCGGTGCCTGCAAATCCAGATTGATATTCGTCAGCGCCTTTTTGCCGTTTGAATAAATCTTGCTTACGTTTTGGATACCTATGCGCATTGTCTTTTCCTCCTATGGTTTTGTGTACAAATAGCTTTCGCAATTGGATGTGATATAACCAAATGCAAAGAATAGCTGTTGAGTATTTTGGTTATCAGAAGTATTATCTATTTCAAATATTGTAATATGGTCCAAATCACTCAAGATGTCGGGAAAGCCTTCGCTGATACGGTAGCAGGAAGGGGCATAGGGCTTTAGCTGCCCGGTTCTAATTTTTTCATTCATTGCCGACACAAAATCCGAAAGGGCTTTATTATACTCAGCATTCGTCTGTTTAGCTTCTTTTTCTTTATATCCGTATTCATATACCGTAAAATGAGTGTTTTCTACCGAAAAGTCCGACCAGTCCTTATTGTTAAAAACGGCGGTGAGTTTTGTAAGTATATTTTTATCTGCTACAAGCCATATAGCATCAAAAGCAATGTCAATAACCGACCCATTATCCAGGTATAGCCTGTCCTCAATTACGTTATCCTCAGGATTTTTAACAGGCTGAGGATCTTCCATAGCTGTGTATGGCTCAAAGGTCCATAAACTGCTGCTTATCTTAATTGAGAGATTAATCTGCTCATTATTAATATCAGGAATTATGGCAGCTGTTGTCAAAACAGAGAAGCTGCCTGCAAGCAACGAAATAAGAATGGAAACAGTCGTTATGTAAAATGGAGCTTTCTTAAAGGAGGCTATGGATTTCAACCGGCTCTTTAGATTGTTTTTTGACACAAAAAAAGCGGAGTAAATGGCCTGTTTTTTGCCCACTGAAAAATCCAATACCTCCAGGATTGTCATTCCATAGTGTTTTTTATCTTTGGAATCAACACGTTTTAAAACCTCTTCGTCACAGGAAGTCTCACAGGCTTTATTTATATTGGCACATAACCAATAAACCAACGGATTAAACCAATGTATGCTGTTAACCACAGTGGCTACCGTTTTCCATAATAAATCACGGCGTTTAAAATGGGTCAGCTCATGGAGGAAAATAAAGCGCCATTGCTCATATGTCAACTCTATTCGGGGAATGAAGACGGCAGGCCTGAACAAGCCGGCCAGCATAGGTGTTATCATCCGGTCGTTTTCTAAAAGTCTTATTTTTCGCCGGATACCCAGCTCTTTTTTTACCTGTTCGAATACATGGATGATTTCAGTCTTGCCGGGGGCAGTACTACCAAGAGACAATCCAGGTATAACGCGTACATAGGCTCCAAGCCTGACCAGAAAAAAGATGGTAAATCCAAGTGCCCATAGAAAGGGTGTGGCTTCCAGAGCTTTTGTGATAAGGGCACTATCTGACAGCAAATCGTTTATGAGGTTAGGGTTCTCCGGAAGCACTTCGTTGCTTTGAACGGGATTATCATGAAAAGTCTGGGACTGCGTCTGTGTCACACTATCAAAATAAACAGGTATGGGACTAATAATCTTCGGCAGCTTTATGTATTGGATGAACAGCAGGCTTAGGGGCATAATCAAAAATATCAGTGCCGCCTTTTGTGTGCCGTAATGCCAGGTTTGGCTGAATACCCGCTTTGAAAACGGCTTTAGCAGCAGGATTAGCAGAATAAAAAGGCTTCCTGTAATCCCCGTTCCCAATAGGTATAAGAAAAAGCTTTCAAGCATGGCTTCCGCCTTTCTACAAGTCCATAAACCACTTTTTCAGTTTTTCAATTTCGTCGTGGTTTATTTGCTCATCCTCCAATAAAGCTGCAATAAAGCTTTTGGGACTCCCCCCATGGACCGTATCTAAAAAATGCTTTGTCTCATAGGCTAAGTATTGACTTTGTGTTACCTTCACAGTAAAGATATTGGAAGCCCCCTTTTTGGTGGTGGCAAGGATACCCTTGTCACACAGCCGTGATAAAAAGGTAAGCACCGTTGACTGAGCCCATTTTTTATCTTTGGGTAATGCTTGATAAATCTCGGCGGAAGTGATTGTTTCGCCATGAGCCCAAATAATGCGCATGATTTCCATTTCTGATTCTGATATTCTTTGAATATTCGCCATCTAGGTCACCTCATAAATCATTCTACGTCATGTAGAAT
>JAFADM010000296.1 GCA_023424865.1 Bacillota bacterium
AGAAAGTTGTTTCCCTTTTAAAGCCGGGAACCCTTGTCATTACACTGGATCCTGCCGCAGCCAGGGCAGGAAAGCTTGCCACCCGGGAGGACTGCACCTTTATAGTAACCCACCCCTGCCATCCGCCTCTTTTCGGGGACAGGGATACGGAGGAGGAAAAAGCGGATCTTTTCGGCGGAAAAGCTGCCCGGCAGGATATCGTAATGGCATTAATCAAGGGGCGCGAAGAGGATATGGCCTTGGCCGAAACCCTGTGCCGCCATATGTTTAACCCTGTGGAAAACTGCCATCGGATTACCGTAGAACAAATGGCGATTTTAGAGCCTGCCGCCGCGGAGGTGGTGGTGGCCCTGTGTGCCACGGTCATGAAGGAGGCACTGGATGAGTCAATAAGGCGGGGCGTGCCGGAGGAGGCCGCCAGAGCTTTTCTCCTGGGACATATCCAAATTCCCCTGGCCATTGTTTTTAAAAGCAGCAACCCTTTTTCCGACGCCGCGCAAATCGCTGTGGATTATGGCAGGCGCCATGTCCTTCGCGAGGACTGGAAAACGGTTTTTGAGCCGGAGAAAATACAGGAGGTGCTTGCCGAAATGCTTCACCTTAAGCAAGTGCCCTGAGCCATCACATCAATGCTTTCACATACCCGTACCGGAAGATAAAACAGGATAACAAGGAGTGAATAAAATGATGGAATTAACTGTTCATGAAGGAAAAAGGTATTTGACTACAACGGACGGCAAGCCTTTCTTTTACCTGGGGGATACGGCATGGGAGCTTTTCCACAGGCTCAGCCGTACAGAGGCGGAGTATTACCTGTCCGTTCGCCAAAAGCAGGGCTTTAATGTCATTCAGGCCGTGGGACTGGCGGAACGCGACGGTCTTGGAACCCCCAACACTTACGGCAGATATCCCCTTTTAAAAACCGGGGAGAGCTACGATCCTGAAAAGCCGGATACACAAGGAGAGTACAGCTACTGGGATCATGTGGACTACATTGTGAAAACAGCGGGCGAAAAGGGCTTGTTTATTGCTTTTCTGCCCACCTGGGGAGACAAGTATAACAAAGCCTGGGGCCAGGGCCCGGAGGTATTCACTCCTGAAAATGCCCGCACATTCGGAAGGTGGCTGGGCAACCGCTATAAGGACAGTTGGAACATTATCTGGATGCTGGGCGGCGACAGGTTCCTTGTCACCGATAATCACCGGGCTGTCATTGACGCCATGGCCCAGGGCCTTAAGGAGGGCGACGCTGGGAATCACCTTATAACCTTTCATCCCGCAGGCTGTTCCACCTCAGCGGACAGTGTGAAGGACAAAAGCTATATCGATTTTCATACGGTCCAGTCCGGACATGGTGTTGAAGCTTACAGAAGCTGGGAGCTTATACGAAAAACCGGCGAGGCCGAGGAAAAGCCCTTTATGGATGCCGAGCCCCGTTATGAAGATCATCCTGCCTGCTTTAGGGCCGAGCTGGGAATTTACTGGCAGGAGGACGATATCCGCCAAAACACTTATTGGAATCTAATGGAAGGTGTATGCGGCAATACTTACGGCAATCATTCCATCTGGATATTCAACACGGAGCCCCAGCCCTACTGGCCCTATCGCTGGGAGGAGGTTATGGAGCATCCCGGCGCCCGTCAGGCCCGTTATGCCATGGACCTTCGCCTGAGCCGCCCCTATTTTGAATTCCGTCCTGCGCCGGAGCTGGTAGAGGATGACCCGGCAGTTATGGCTCATCAGGCAGCCGGAAGAGGCGAGGATTACGCCTTCTTTTACAGTCCTCTGGGACTGCCCGTAAGAGCTTATCTGGATAAGCTGGGAGGGATGATTCTCAAAGCTTCCTGGTTTAATCCCCGAAACGGTACGGAGACAGCCTTTGGTATCGTACCGCCAGCGGAAACTCTCTTTGTACCGCCCACATCCGGAAAGGGCCAGGACTGGGTTTTAATTGTGGATGTGATGACCCGATGAAAAGCTTTCAGGTTGGCCTGTCCTCCTGGGCTTTTCCCTGGGCACTGGGAGTCGGGGGATATCCTCCCCCGGCCCATACCCTTACACCGGTTAATTTGGTGGACAAAGCTTCTGCCCTTGGCGCTCAGGTCCTTCAAATTGCGGATAATATGCCGCTCTCAGGGTTAACCCACAAGGAGCTGGAAGCCCTTGGCCAAAGGTCCCGGGAAAAAGGCATCATGCTGGAAGGAGGCACACGGGGACTTAATCCTGAAAACCTCCAAAGCTATCTTGATCTCGCCCTGCGGCTTCATATGCGACTTATACGCACCCTGCCCCATGACGGAGAAGACCGGCCGGACTTTAAAGAGGCAGAACGCCGTCTGGCGGCTGTTCTTCCTCTCTATGAAAAAGCCGGGGTGGTTCTTGCCCTGGAAAACCATGACTTCTACCCTGCCTCCTGGATAGGCGATCTGGTGGCGTGCTTTAAGGGAAGTGTTCTGGGCGTTTGCCTGGATCCGGTTAACAACCTGGGGCAGGGCGAAAGCGAGCAGGAGGTGCTCTGCCGCCTGGCGCCCCTTACGGTAAATTTTCATTGCAAGGACTACACCATAAGACGCAAGCCCTCCACGCTGGGTTTTGATATTGAAGGCGTCCCCCTGGGACAGGGCATGCTGAATCTGGATAGAGCACAAAGCCTTTTGCCTGAAGGGGTATCCTGGATAATAGAGCTATGGACCCCCTGGCAGGGAAACAGCGCTTCTACACTTTCCCTCGAAAGCCGGTGGGCCGGGGAAAGCGTAAAAACGCTTCTGAAACGTACCAATTTAAGTACTCCCTAAAACGGGCTATGCCCCTACTCAATAGATCCGAGGTACCTAAATAGAACCTGCTTTTTATTGGCGCATCTGAACTATAAGGTACTAATTTACATTTTTAACCGTGATATTTTCCATTGCTACCTTGGAATGCCGGGTAACTATGTCGCTGATTTGCGCTACCTGAGTCGCATTAAGGCTTGTGGCTTTTACCACTACATCAATGCTGCCGGAGTCGCTGTAATAGACAATAGCGTCTTCAAAGCCCTTCTGGCGGATAAGTGTTTCAATGGTTCCCTCGGCTTCACTGCGCCGGATAACCTCCACCAGCTGCTCCTGGGCTTCTGCGGAGGTGACGCTGGCTGTTCCTGACACCGCAACCGTACCGTCCGTATTGTTTAATGCAATTCCTTTTAATTCTTCCTTAACCTTGCTCCGGGTTTTATCCCTTTCCATTCGCGCTTCTGCAAAGAAGCCGGCAGCCTGGCTGTTTTGGTTGATGGCAGCGTCTGCCTGCTCATTACCTGTCACCGCATCCCCGTTGTCCACATAAACCGCTGCCCCAGGCAAATCCTCCAGATCCGTGCCCTCCGCATCCGTCAAAAGACCGCCGTCAAGGAGCCCCACATTGGTGGAATCCCCGATTCCTCCGTAGTTGTACTGCAATACGCCTACTGCAATAATTACCAGCACCAGCCCTAATACGATAACCTGTTTCCTTCTCATACGAT
>JAFADM010000344.1 GCA_023424865.1 Bacillota bacterium
AGCAGCAAGCAGCTCTTAAGGATGCCGAACTACCTGAAGAAAATGAAGATCTGAAAGAGCAGGAAGAGCCTCTAGAGCAGGTAGAAACTGTAATACATGAAGAGCCCGAGGCATGGGAAGAAACCAAAAACCCGGAAGAACCTGAAAGGCCGGAAAAAGCTGCGCCCCCGGCAGTTTCTTGTCATCCGGTAATTTCACAACCCCCAGCAGCGCCCCAAACTCCTATAAAGCCCGTCTATCCGGAGAATACATGTAACCCATTCCCCAATGTACCTGGCGTGGATCCTTCCAACCCTGCAACCATTCCTCAGTTTGTGGATCAGCTTCCCATACCCGAGGTAGCCAGACCTACCAGACAATATACCACCTCCGGAGAGGAAATTTTTTATCACATTAACATGAGACAGGCTAAGCACCGGTTCCATAAGAGCTTTCCTGCAACAACCATTTGGGGATATAATGGGCTTTACCCCGGTCCCACCCTCGAAGTGCAAAAGGACGTTCCCGTTAAAGTGAAGTGGGTAAACAGCTTGCCGGATAAACACCTTCTTCCTTTAGATCATACTCTGCATGGCACCATGGATACCCCGGACGTAAGAACAGTGGTTCACTTACACGGCGCCAATGTGGCGGCAGACAGCGACGGACATCCTGAGGCATGGTATACAAGAGACAACAAATACACCGGCGCCAAATACACAAGGGATGTTTACGAATACACCAATCATCAGGCAGGGTGCACCATGTGGTATCATGATCATGCCATAGGTATTACAAGGCTTAATGTTTATTCCGGGCTGGCAGGCTTCTACCTTATCCGGGATTTTCTTGAGAAGAGGCTTAATCTGCCGGAGGGCCCTTACGAAATTCCCCTGTTGATTCAGGATAAATCCTTTAACGCGGATGGCTCACTGTTCTATCCTGATAATGCCACGCCGCCCGTTCCAAACCCCATACCTTCAACGCCGTCATTCTTCTTTGGCAATACCATTGTGGTAAACGGAAAGGTCTGGCCTTATCTGGAAGTGGAACCCCGCAAGTACCGTTTTAGAATACTTAATGGCTCCAATCTCCGTGGTTACGACCTTAAATTCAGCAACGGAGCGCTATTTCATCAAATAGGAACCGACCTGGGTTATTTGCACCATACTGTTGAAATCGATTCTTTTTCCATGGAACCAGGGGAGAGGATGGACGTAATTGTTGATTTTTCTGATTACAAGGGCCAGGAAATCCTCCTGCAAAACGCTGCGCCTGGACCGCCTGCTCCTGGAATGGATGTAATCATGAAGTTTATTGTGAAAAAGCACCTTTCCGCTCCCGATACCAGCTCCATTCCAATGGAATTAATGCCTTCCCATAAAATGGATCCGGCTCTGGCAACAAAAGAAAGAACCATGCATCTGGATGAAGTCACCGATGAGTATGGAAGAGTTGTTCATCTTTTGAACTATAAAAGCTGGGGAGATCCGGCAACCGAAAAGCCCAAACTGGATACCATGGAAATATGGCATATCGTCAATCATTTTAATTTTCCGCACCCGGTTCATCTGCATCTTGTTCATTTTAAGATTTTAGGCAGAAAACCCTTCAGCGAAGAAGATCTGGATGAAAACGGAAACTATAAGCTGGATTTGGCAAGCTTAACGCCTCCCCTTAAATATGAGGATGGCCCCAAGGACGTTGTAAGAACGGAGCCCGGGCAGGTCACCTCCATTCTTATGCACTTTAAAGAGCATACCGGGGATTATGTCTGGCACTGCCACATACTGGAGCACGAGGATTATGACATGATGCGTCCTCTTGTTGTAGAGCCTTAAGAAGCGGTTAAAAGCGCAAAGCAGCGCTAGAAGCTTTAATCGCATTGTACAGGGACATTGCGGAAGAGAATAAGTATCGAAAGCAGTGGAAAAGAGCATTGAAAGAAAGCGTAAAATAAGAAACGGCAGCCTGTTAAATTAGGACTGCTGTTTTTTATTATGAAATAACAGGGTTCCCGGGCTGGTCGCAGGCAAAGCCTGCTACTCGCCCAAGCATCCCGGGAGAAGCTCTCAATCTTTGTTTGAGCAAGTGGTTGGCGTTCCTGCTGTAAAAACAAGCTTAAAGCAAATACAGAATTTTGAAATATTCCTGTCTTTTATGGTATACTGTTAGCTACGTGCTTAGAAATTAGCAAAATATACCTGAAGCAAATAAAGAAATAAACCTTTAGCACAGGCTTCACCACGAAGGGGTTAGTATGGTCGCAAAAAAGAAGGCATTGGTATTGTTCCTGGCTTTCACTCTGCTATTTAACGGGTTATCGGTTTTTGCGGATACCGGTGCTTCTAAAAGCAAGGATCTTGATAACATATTTGTACAGCTTGAGAAGTACTTTCTTGCCGCGGAGCGGGAAGATAAAAAAATAACGGACAAGCAGGTACAGGCAGCTGCCCAGAGGAAGCTTAATGAGGTTAAAGCCGCCGTTGAAATGACGGAAGAGAAGCTAGGTGCATTAACCCAGGACGAGTATAAGCAAATTGCTCTTCAACTGACAGAGCAGATGTACAGAAGCACCAAGTATTGGGTTGAGCGGCCTTACGCGTACTGGAATGACGATAATCTTGTTGAGATGCAGTACAACGTCGAGTATTTATTTGATGATATTGACGGCGCCATAAACCGTATGGGCAAGGCAAAGGATGAAGTGGACCCGGCTGACTTTACAAAGGTTAAGGCAAAGCTTCAGTATTATATCCAGAAGTCTGTACAGCAGGGGAACAGGTTTACCGATTCAATTGCAAAAAATTTGCCGGGCGAAGTAGAAAAGCTGGTTCTTGAGGAAAAGCCGTCTAAAATTGTCCTTGCAAGATCCATGGCGGATTTCTATGATATGCTGCTAAATGTAAATCTTGTAAGCTTTGATGGAACAGAAAGCATGGACGCTATTCTGGAACATTTTCAAATTTATCTGGAAATAAATAAAGATAGCAGAGAAAGGGAAATTCCCTACGAAAGCTATGTGTTTCCCTCTGACCTGCCTTCGGAGGACTCTAAAGAAGAGATTGTCAGCATGCTTGTGGATGGAGAGATTTCTGACGCTTTCAGCTTTAATTTCAAGCAAAACATAACTCTTGGTGAATTAGCCCGTTTGTATTTTGAAAAGCATGAGTATTTTAAGGAAGAGGACCTGGAAAAGATTGAGCTTGAAAAAGGCTTAATTGGAGACGATCAGCCGGACTACATAAAGCAGGCCTACGCCTATGGCCTTATTAACAGTGATTCGAATTTGGACAAGCCCCTAACCCGTCTGGAGGCCGCAAGACTGCTGACGAAATTCCGTGGTGACAACAGCAGCCTGAATGAGGGTTATGAAGCCAGCCTGCCCATTTACGATTATAAGGAAATTGCAGAGACCGACAGATGGGCTGTGTCCAATGCCCTTGATTTTATGAATACAAGGGGCTTATATTTTGCTCCTCAGGCCCTTTATACAAGGGAAGAAGCCATAGTGGACAGGTACGTTTACCAGGAATGGTACTCCAAAATCAGAGGCCTTGTGCCGGTTAAGCTGTGGTATGATGTTAAAAAGGTTATTATAGGGAAAGATACCATTGATATCCGGTTTGATAACAAGGAGGAGCTTGCCGCTTACCTGGGCTTTGCTATGGAGCCCTTGGAGGATATGGAAATCGGCAGCGGGTATACCCGGCTGGATATGGGCTATGCCCTGCTTGAATTGTATACGCCCGAAAACGGCATCAAATTCACATTCAAAAAAGGTGTGGATTCTATAGATTTTGAGGAAGGTGTTTACGGACCCGAGCTTTTATACTATATGGAACCCAAGGTCTTAAAAACCGGGGATACCATCGACATGACAATGAAGCCGGACGCTACCACCGAAGGTATTTTCAAAAAGCTGGATGCCATCCTGGCCCAAACAGTAAAGTCCGGCATGACCACCGAACAGAAAGTAAAGGCCATACACGATTACGTTGTTAAGCATATTACCTATGATTCAGGCTATATGTCCAGAATTCAGGATTTTAAAAGTATTCTGACGTCCATTGACAAGGGCAGAGGGGTATGTATGGATTATTCACTTCTGTTCCAGTATCTGTGCAAGAGAGCCGCCATACCCTGCATTACCGAGTCCGGCAACGTATCCTTCACGAATATACCCCATGCCTGGAATGTGGTTTATTTAAACGGCGATTGGAAATTTGTGGACTGTACGTTTAACGACGGCGAATCAGCTAAAAATCC
>JAFADM010000549.1 GCA_023424865.1 Bacillota bacterium
CCTCCAGGGCTTTGACAATATGCGGAGCAGGGGGAATGTCCGGTGTTCCCGTACCGAAATCGAATACTTCCCGGCCGCGTTCCTTAAGCTCCTGTTTTTTTATTTCCAGATCGGTAAAAATAGCCGAATGAAGGCCATTCATTCTTTCCGAGATAAACATGGGCTCCTCCTTAGAGTTTTTCAGTATATTATACACCTTTTATGCCCGGCCTAAAATAGCGTCCGGTGATTCTTTAAGGGCAAACGCATGGGAATTTCAGGCCTTTTAAGGAAAACATCCTGCTTTTTATAAGGCCGGAACCGTCGGATCTTGTGATATAATTAGGATTCAAAAGCTATGAAAATTTTTGGGGAAAGGACGGGGGATAGGAAGCATGGTATTTCTTGTGACGGCGCTCACGCTTGAGGCTTCGCCCATCATACGGCATTTCAGGCTTAAAAAGGACATGTCCTCCGGGGCGTTTCCTGTTTTCAGGGGGGGAAATCTAGCCCTTGCCGTAAGCGGTACGGGGAAGATGAAGAGCGCTATGGCCGTGGTCTATCTAAAATCCCTTTTCCCCCAAAGCAAAAACGACTGCCTCATTAACATAGGCTTTTGCGGAAGTACCTGCCAAAGCCTTGAGCCGGGGGAGATGGCCCTCTTTCATAAAATCACCGACAGGGATACAGGAAGGGATTATTATCCTGACCTTTTTTATGACTGGGGACTGCCCCGGGCTGAATTGAGCTGCCATTCCCGACCTGTGACGCTTAACGATGCAGAGCTGCTTTTTAAGGGAAACCTGCCGGACACGTTTTTCTGCGATATGGAATCCGCCGGCATTATGGAGGCCGGTAAAAAGTTCTTTTACGCCCACAGGCTTGTTATTTTAAAGATTATCTCCGACAGGCTTCAGCCGGAAGATCTTAATAAGGAGCTGCTAACCGGGTATATGACATCAAAGCTTCCTGTTCTGGAAGCCGTGGTAAAGAGCCTTCAGGAGGAAAGCGGGACTGATTTTGAAAAAGAAAGTGAAACGGACACGCTTTTGGAGAAGCTGGCTCAAAGGTACCGCTTTACGGCAGCCATGACCGAAAAGCTTGGAGCGGCCATAAGGCGGGTCCGTCTTATGGGAGGCCGGCCGGAAGCACTGTTAGCGGATTTCCTGCCGGATAAAGAGACGAACAGCAAAACCAAGGGGGAGGGAAAGCTCATTTATGGCCGGATTATCGGAAGGCTTGAAGAAGGGGCCCTTTAGTACCCTTTACGTGGAGGAGAGAGCTCTGTCCTATCCGCTTACTCAAAGCCTTATTAAAAGGTATGAGGCACCTCTTATTTTAATAAAGCACTACAAGGATGTTTTTAACAGAAGCAATCAGCATTTTATGCGCCAGAAGCAGCAGCCGTCCCTCATTCTTGCGGTAAAGGAACCACCCTTCCTTTACAAAGGGCCTTCGGTTTGTCAGGATTTTGGGCATCCTCATTTTTATTATACCTCCTTTATGCTTAACTGCCTTTTTGATTGTTCCTACTGCTATTTGCAGGGCATGTACGCCACGGGAAATGCGGTGGCCTTTGTAAACACCGAGGACTTTAAAAAGGCTGTTGGTGAGCTGGGAGAAAGAGAGGCCCCCTATGTGGCCTTTTCCTATGATACGGATCTCATGGGCTTTAACGGCGTAATTAATTATTGCGACCAGGTCTACGAAAGCCTCCGGGATCACCCTGGAATTTTTGGGGAGCTCCGGACCAAAAGCGGGTCAACGGCCTTTTATAAAAACCATGAGCCGCTGGACAACCTTATCCTTGCCTTTACCCTGGCACCGGAAGGCGTTATTTCAGCCTTTGAACGGGGGACGCCCTCACTGGAGGCCCGTCTAAAAGCGTTAAGGGAAGCCCAGGAAAGGGGCTTTAAGGTACGGATCTGCCTGGATCCGGTTTTTATTGGTCCCCAGGTGGACGCGCTTTATGAGCCTTTTTTCCATCAGGTTTTTTCAAATATAGATCCGGAGAGGCTATGTGATGTGGGCTACGGCTTTTTCCGCATGTCTCAGGCCTTTTACAAGCGTATTCGAAAAGTCAGGGAGGATTCCCTGCTGTATTATGGAAATTATGAGGTGGAGAACGGTGTGGTTACTTATCCGTCCTCACTGCGCCGTGACACAGAGGAACGGCACCGGGCGCTTCTTGCCCGCTATATTAAAGGAGAGAAGGTGTTTTCGCTGTGAAAACGGCTATCGTCACCGGTTCGTCAAAGGGAATCGGACTTGCTCTCAGTAAAAGGCTTCTGAACCTGGGCTACCGGGTTTACGGCCTGGCCCGGAGCTTTGACAAAAAGGATCCGGAGCATCCCGAATACTATCCTGTTATTCAGGATTTACTGGATACGGAAGGTTTGGAAAAAACAATAAAAAACATTCTGGACCGTGAGCCCCATGTGCATCTTTTGGTTAACAATGCGGGAGGGGGCTTTTTCGGTCCTCACGAGCAGATAAGGGTGAGGGATATTCAATACATGGTCCGGCTGAACCTGGAGGTGCCCCTTATTCTTAGCCGACTTTTACTGAGGCCCCTTAAGGAAAGCCGGGGAACCCTTCTTTTTGTGGCCTCGGCAACAGCCAAAAAGGCCAGCCCTCACGGCTGCGCCTATGCCGCAACCAAGGCCGGGCTGTCCCATTTTGCCGCAAGCCTTTTTGAGGAAGCCCGAAAGGCGGGGGTAAAGGTAACCACCCTCTACCCGGATATGACCCAAAGCTCCTTTTACGATAACCAGGACTTTACCTGTGACCCGGATCCGGAGGCGTATATAAATCCGGACCAGGTGGCCGATGCCATGGAATATGTGCTGGGGAGCGGCGATAATCTATCCGTAGGCGAGGTGGTATTGCGCCCCCAAATCAACCGGATCAAGCGAAAGGCTAAAGGATGGCACTTAGAAGCTCCTCCAGGCTGATGCGGAAAAAGAGCTTGTCCGCATCCAGAGAAACCAGCACCCGGCGGATGGCATCCTCCCGGTAAGGGCAGCCGATAAGGGCGTTTGCAAGGCCGTCCACATCCCCATTGCCGAAAAAATCACCATAAATACTGCATTCCTCAATAAGGCCTTCACGGACATTCATGCGAAACTCCACCCGGCCGCCGTTAAGGCGCTTGCCTTTAATAATCTCAAAACGGGGGGATTTGCCGTAATTCCACTCCCAGGTTCTAAAGCGGGCGCCGGCAATAGCCTCCACCCGTTCCACATCCTTTGGGGTCAAGGCATAGATACCTTCCCCGCCTTTAAGAAGGTGCTTGAGCATAACCTCCTTAAAGCCAAGGGAAGAAAGCTTCTCCGGCATATGCTCCATAACGTTGGTCACGCGCTGGCGAATGGATTTAATGCTCTTGGATATGATTTTTTCATCGGAAACCGTGAGGGATTTAACCATCTCCTCAATATTGGTGTTATAAAGAATGGAGCCGTGGTGGAGGGTGCATCTGGCGCTGTTGTATTGGGCATTTCCTGAGAATTTTCTCTCTCCTATCAATAAATCGTTGCGGCCGCTTAAAGAAGCGGTAACCCCAAGCTCGGCCAGGGCTTCCAAAATGGGAGCGGTATAGGTTTTGAACTCAATGGCCGACGGCTCTCGGTTCTTTTGGATAAAGCTGAACTGCCAGCCCTCGGTATCCGTGTAAATGGTTCCGCCTCCCGATACCCTTCGCACCACGTCAATGCCCTTGTCACGGACATAGGCCGTATTGATTTCCTCCAGGGTGTTCTGATACCGGCCTATCATAAGCGTGGGGCGGGTTCGCCAGAAAAGAAAATAGGAATCGCTGATATTAAGCTCTTCCATTAAGTACACTTCCAGGGCAAAATGAAAGGTAGAATCCAGGGAAGGGCTGTCAATATAAATCATTTGCTATACCTTTTCCTTGCGTATTTCTTTCAGGGCCTCGAGGGCATTATAGGAGCTTCGGACAAGAGGCGAGCTTGCCACAAAGCGGATGCCTTTTTCCTCTCCCAGAGCCTTATACTCATCAAACTGCCCAGGAGTAACATACTCGGCAACCTCAATATGGGAAAGGGTGGGGCGAAGATACTGGCCAACGGTTAGGATGTCGCAGCCCACCTCAACAAGGTCGTCCATAACCTGGCCCACTTCCTCAGGGGTTTCGCCAAGACCTACCATGATGCCTGTTTTCGTAATAATGTCCGGAGCGGTCTTTTTAACATAACGGAGAACTTCCAGGGAGCGCCGGTACTGAGCCTCCGGCCGAACTCTGCCGTACAGGGAAGGAACGGTTTCCACGTTGTGTCCGATAACATCCGGACGGGCGTTAATAACACTATCCAGACTCGCCTCATGGCCTTTAAGATCCGGTATGAGAACCTCCACGGTGGCTTTGGGAAGCTTTTGCCGAAGCGCTTCAATGGTTTTGGCAAAATGGGCTGCGCCGCCGTCGGGAAGGTCGTCCCGGGTGACGGAGGTGACCACAATATGGGATAGTCCCAGTTGGCCCGCGGCCTCAGCCACATTTTGGGGCTCCCGGGGATCCGGCGCCAATGCGCCTTCCTTTGTAACGTTGCAGAACCGGCAATGCCGGGTGCAGTTGCTGCCTAATATCATAAAGGTGGCGGTATTCTTTTTAAAGCATTCGCCCATATTGGGGCAATTGGCCTCCCGGCATACGGTATTCAAGGACAGTTTTGACATTAAACGATTCATTCTCTCCACTGTAGCCCCGTCGTGCCTGACTCTGAGCCAATCCGGTTTTTTTACGTACATGCTTGCCAGTCCTTTCTAAAATGCGCCGAAGTCGCTTCTGA
>JAFADM010000027.1 GCA_023424865.1 Bacillota bacterium
GAAAAATCGGAACAATCAGGACGAAGGCGGCGTAATGCACTTGCCGCCGGATTTTTGCGATAGAGGGCATTATGGTATTTGAAGGACTGTCGGAAAAACTGCAGAACCTCATGAACAAAATGAAGGGCTCAGTGCGGGTTTCTGAAAAAGATGTCAAGGAAATGATGAGGGAAGTAAAGCTTGCGCTTCTGGAAGCGGATGTAAGCTTTAAGGTGGTTAAGGACTTTATTAACGGCATTACCGAAAGGGCTGTCGGCCAGGATGTACTGGAAAGCCTTACCCCGGGGCAGCAGGTGGTCAAAATTGTCCACGAAGAGCTTATAAAGCTCATGGGCTCCGTTCCTTCCAAGCTCACTTATTCGTCTGCTCCGCCTACCGTTTACATGATGGTTGGACTTCAGGGTTCAGGTAAAACCACCACGGCAGGAAAGCTTGCCAACATGCTCCGAAAGGAAGGCAAGAAGCCTCTTCTGGTAGCCTGTGACGTGTACCGTCCTGCTGCTGTTAAGCAGCTTCAGGTAGTGGGTGGACAGTTAAGCATTCCTGTTTTTGAAATGGGAACCGGCGTGGATCCGGTGGAAATTGCTCAAAAGGCCGTAGAGCATGCCAAACACATGCTTTTTGATATTGTCATAGTTGATACGGCGGGCCGTCTTCATGTGGACGAACAGCTAATGGACGAGCTTAAGCGGATTAAGTCCAAGGTTAAGCCCCATGAAATCCTTCTGGTTGTGGACTCCATGACCGGTCAGGATGCGGTGAATGTGTCTTCCTCCTTTAACGAGCAGCTGGGGGTGGACGGCATCATTCTTACCAAGCTGGACGGCGACACCCGGGGCGGTGCAGCCCTTTCTACACGGGCTGTCACGGGAAAGCCCATTAAATACGTGGGCCTGGGTGAAAAGCTCAGCGAGCTGGAGCAGTTTTATCCCGACCGTATGGCATCCCGTATTCTCGGCATGGGTGATGTGCTGTCCCTCATTGAGAAAGCCCAGACTGCTTTTGATGAAAAGAAAGCGGTTGAGCTGGAAAAGAAAATGCGTACCCAGCAGTTTACGCTGGAGGATTTTCTGGAGCAGATGCAGCAGCTTAAGAAAATGGGGCCAATGAATCAAATTTTGGGCATGATTCCGGGTATGGACACAAAAGCCCTTAAGGGCGTGGATTTGGACGATAAGCAGTTTGCTCGGACAACGGCCATAATCCAGTCCATGACAAGGCAGGAAAGAATTAACCCCAATCTCCTCAATGCCAGCCGCCGGCAGCGTATCGCAAAGGGCAGCGGCACTTCAGTGCAGGAAGTAAACCGGCTTATGAAGCAGTTTGAGGATTTGAAAAAGCTCATGAAAAATTTCACCGGCGGTAAAGCCAATAAGCTGATGAAGGGCATGGGCGGCATGAAAAGACCTTTTTGATTCATCCGTCATCTATTTAATGAATGCAATAGATACCTTAAGCGCTTGAACATGGGCTGCTGTAAAAGCAAAATTTCAAGCGGTGCATAAAACCTGAAAGGTGGTGAAAACATGGTAAAGATTAGACTTAAAAGAATGGGTGCTAAAAAGAAGCCCTTCTACAGAATAATCATTGCAGACGAGAGATCCCCGAGAGACGGTAAGTTCATCGAGCAAATCGGTACTTACGATCCTCTGGCCAATCCTTCCCAGCTCAGCGTTGATGCTGAAAAGGCGAAGAAGTGGATTTCCAACGGTGCACAACCGACCGATACGGTCAAGAAGCTTTTGAAAATTGCCGGTGTTAACTAATAATCTCGATTCTGCAGCGTAAATGAAGATGCGGTAGGAGGGAGCTTCATCTCCCTTAAGCCCGCACCTTGGAAGGGATGTAACTTTCAATGAAAGATTTGCTGGAGCAGATCGCGAGGGCTTTGGTGGACAATCCGGATGATGTTTCCGTTAACGAAGTAGAAGGGGAGCAATCCCTTATTCTTGAGCTCAGAGTGTCGGAAGACGATATGGGCAAGGTTATCGGTAAACAGGGAAGGATTGCCAAGGCGATACGTGTTGTGATGAAAGCCGCGGCCATTAAAGACAATAAAAGGGTTGTCGTTGAAATCATCCAATAGCTATCGTCGGATTATAACAGAGGCCTTTCACGGGATTTAGGGCTGTCCTTGCGGACAGTCCTTTAACTTTTTATAAGATTGTAAAAGCTATAAAAATAAAAGGCCGGAGACATAAAGTCCCTGACCTTTTTTTGTAGAGCAACGGATAAAAGAAACAAACTATTGTCCCTTTATTTCTTAGTAATATAGCCCTCGGCCTTTAAAAGCTCGGCGATGAGTACGCCGCCGCCTGCAGCACCACGAAGGGTATTGTGGGAAAGGCTCACAAATTTGTAATCAAAAAGGATATCCTCACGGAGACGTCCCACGGAAACGCCCATGCCCTTTTCAATATCACGGTCAAGCTTGGTCTGAGGACGGTTATCCTCTTCAAAATAGGTGATGAAGGGCTTGGGAGCGCTGGGAAGATCCAGTTCCTGGGGTCTGCCTTTAAAGTTTTTCCAGAGGCTCACTATTTCATCCTTGGAAGGCTTTTTGTCAAAGCTTACAAAAACGGAGGCCAGATGTCCGTCGCTAACGGGAACACGGATGCACTGGGTAGTAATCACAGGGGTTGTGGCCTTCACAATGCCGCCGTCTTTTATAGCACCCCAAATGCGAAGGGGTTCCTGCTCGCTTTTTTCTTCCTCGCCGCCAATATAGGGTATGACGTTATCCAGCATTTCGGGCCAGTCAGCAAAGGTTTTACCGGCTCCGGAAATGGCCTGATAGGTGGAGGCCGTTACCTTGGAGGGACCGAAATCCTTCAAAGCGTGAAGAGCGGGAACATAGCTCTGGATGGAGCAGTTGGGCTTTACGGCAATAAAGCCTGTGGAGGTGCCCAGCCTTTTTCTTTGATATTCAATAACCTGAATGTGCTCCGGGTTAATCTCAGGAATAACCATAGGCACATCCGGGGTCCAGCGGTGAGCCGAGTTATTGGAGATAACGGGAGTGCCCGTTTTTGCATAGGCTTCTTCAAGGGCTTTAATTTCGTCCTTTTTCATGTCCACGGCGCAAAAAATGAGATCCACTTCCGAAGCCACTTCGGTTACCTTGGATGCATCCTTGACAACAATATTTTTCACACCCTCGGGTAGGGGGGTGGTTAATTTCCATCTTCCTTTAACCGATTCCTCATAGGTTTTACCTGCGGAATTGGCACTGGCGGCAATGGCTGTGACCTGGAACCAGGGATGATTTTCTAGCAGGGTGATAAACCTCTGGCCTACCATACCGGTTCCGCCTACGACTCCTGCTCTGAGCTTTTCTGACATAAGGCTCTCAGCTCCTTTCAAATTCAGTGTCCCGGGGTTTTGCTTCCGAACCCATATTATACTGATTATAAAGGATATGCACAAAGGCTTCAAGTGATTATTTTGGCTCTTTTGCAACCAGCTTTTTCTAAATATTTTCAAAGTGGGATTTAGGCATAGATATGAAGGATTTACGCACATACTTTACGCTTCACCCTAAGCTATAATAGACATGCCCGGGGAGAAGGCCGGATGCGTCCCGAGATTATCCCCGAAGGCTCATTACATACGACGGGAAAGCGAGGCATTGCGATGTTTCATTTTCATGAGGAAAGCGACTACAAAAATTTTATGGCTTTGCTGGAAAAAGCCAATGCCGGTTACGATCCGGAAGTTAAAATGCATAAGAGGCCCTTTTCATCTCCCGGCTACCACACCACCCTCAAGGGCGGGGACGTCCATTCAACCCGGGACAGCCTGATTTATGCCGTAGCTCTTTTTGACTCCAATGTTCCCCGTTATATTGAAAGAGGCAAGGAAATTGTTTTTAAGGTGATAAGCCTTCAGGACCAGAATCCTGAAAATAAAACCTACGGCATCTGGTCCTGGTTTTATGAGGAGCCTCTGGAAAAAATGGCCCCGCCGGACTGGAACTGGGCCGATTTCTGCGGAAAGGCTCTGCTCCAGATTGTAAAGGATCACAGAGAACACCTTACCCAAAAGGAATTTGAAATCATTCGTGATTCCATCTACCACGCCTGCCGATCCATTATGAGAAGAAATGTGGATCCGGGTTATACCAATATTTCCTTCATGGGCTCCTATGTCACCCATGTGGCGGCGGAGGTGCTGGATTTCCCCGATGTTCTGGCCTATGCCCGGGAGCGCCTGACTGTCCATTGCGCCTTTAACAGGAAGAACGCTAATTTTGCGGAATATAACAGCCCCACCTACACGCTGCTCGCAGCGGAGGATCTCACCTCCTTTTACAGAGATGTAAAGGATCCGGAGTCCAAAAAATTGGTCTATGAGCTTCTGGATATTGCCTGGCGAGTGATTCTGAAGCATTTCCATTTGCCTACCCTGCAATGGGCGGGCCCACATGCAAGAAATTACAGTGTCCTTCTGACCAATGAGTCCAAAGCCAAGCTTCAGAGGGCTTTAAAAGGCCGTGCAGTACTTATGTCAAAGGAGGAAGAGGCATCCCACTTGTCTCTTGAAACCTTCCGGATTGACCTAAAGTGCCCGGATGCTCTTTTGGAGGCTTATCTCTCCAGCGGGAAAAAGGTGCTGTTTGAACGCTTTGCAGGCGATGCCCAGTCCCAAAGGCCTGCCGTGGCTTATACCTATATGGATGAAAAAATGACGCTGGGCACCTTTTACAAGAATGATATGTGGAATCAGAAACGTAATCTGCTGGCTTACTTAAAAAGCGGAGAGGAGGTCTTTGCCTTCCGGGCACGGTGCCTTCATGATTTTTACGATTATTCCTCGGCTTTTATCTGTTCGGCACAGGATAAGGGAAGGGCCGCTGCGGTGGTAAGCTTTGCCACCGACGGGGGAGACACCCACTGTAATTTGGATATGGTAAAAAATGCCACTATTCAAGCCAGGGATTTGCGCTTTCGCTTCACTCTGGAAGGCAGCACGGAGGGAGTAAAGGAGTTCACTCTTGTGAATAATGCCTTCTATTTCACCCTCAATGGCATTCGCGGCAGAATAAAGATGGTTTATGCCGCCTTTGGAAGTCATAAGATTACCTACAACCTGGAAAGAGAGGACAATGCCCTGCATTTTGACATTATTCTTTATTCCGGAGAAGAAACCAGCCTTTCCTTTAAGGAGCTGGAGCAATGTGCAGGCGGCTTTGTTCTGGAATTCGGTGAGAGCTTAAGCGACCAGAAGCCCGACTACACCCTGTCGGACACCTTCCTCACTGTCAGCCTTCCGGGAGAAACAACGCTCACAGTGGGCTCAAGGCTTAAGGCAGGCACTTTTGACGAGCTCTACGGCAGCGCATATGGACAGCTCAACGGCGTGGAGATTAATACTCTGGTATGAGCTAAAGAGGGATAAAGCCTTCAAGGCTGTCTTTTTAGGCAGGGCCTTAGGCTCAAAGGACCTTTTCCTTGGCCTATTGAGGCAGGGCCTCGGCTCAAAGGGCCTTTTCCTTGGCATAGGCGCCCGGGGTAAGCCCTACAAGGCTTTTGAAGGTGCGTATAAAGCTGGATTCGTCCACATAACCCACAAGCGCGCAGGCCTCAACCACCGAAAACCCCTTTTCAAGATACTCCCGGGATTTCATCACCCGGTAGGCGGTAATGTAGCGGGTTGGTGTCATGCCGGTGCTTCGCTTGAAGAGCTGGGTTAAATGGGATTTACTGATATAGAACCTGGCGGCAAGGGCGTCAAGACTTAAGTCCTCCGTCAGGTTTTCCTTTATGTGCCGGATAATGGGGCTAAGCTCTCCCGTGGAGGCCATTTCTTTTCCATGAGGTGCAGGTGTTGTCCGGGCATACCTTTCGCTTACAAAAACAAGGATTTGGGATAGAAGAAGCTTTCTTCGAAATTCACGCTGGTAAAGGGTCTTATATAAGGAGATATGTATAAGCTCCTCCAGCATGCCGATAAGCTCCCGGGTTTGGAGCTCAGAAAGGGTCGTCAGGTGGCTGAAGGCCTCCTTCCTGTTGGTAAAGGGGGCGGTTAAAAAGGGGTAATCCCCTGTAAATTCCATGAGATAACCGGGCTTGAAGGAGAGAATATACCGCTCATAAAGGCCGGTCGGGACCTTTACAAAATGGATTTCCTCCTGATTGATGGCCGCCAGGGTTCCCCGTTTGGCTGTATAGGTTTTTTCTTCTATAGTGTAAACAGTATTGTCCGTAAGTGTTAAATGGAGCTCATAGCCGTCGTGAAAGTGAGCCCGGGGCATCTTGAAATGGTTTGTAATATAGTGAATGACAAACATGTCCTCATGATAAAGTTCCTTGCCGATTTCCTGATTGTTCATCGCTCTCACCGTCATTTGAAGATTTTCGGGTATGCAAGTCCACAGTGTCAGGGGCAATTGCCTTTAATAAAGTATTTTGGAGAACATCCTTAAATAGTCGGCAATATAGGCTTCGATATCGTAGTGGTAATTTCGCCTTGCCCATTCCATGGCGCAGCCTCTTAAGCTCATTATTAGCTTGTCCGCCAGCTCCTCAGGCTCGAAATCCCGGGAAAACTGATTTTTTTCCTGGCCTCTTTTTATGATGGCGGCAGGCAAATGATACAAAGGACGAAGGCGTTCCTTGCGAATCTCCTCAGGGGTGTTGGGAAGAGGGATAAGGGAAGTACTGATAATACCGCCGTAAATGCTGCCTGTCTGCTTGGTATCCTGGGCAAACGCAGCGGCAAACTTCAACAGGTTTTCCAGCTCGTTTTCATCCGTCAGAGTAGGTTCAACCTCTTCTGTAAGATAGGTATCAATACGCTTCAGTATGGCATTTAAAAGATCCTGCTTGTCATTGAAATAATGATAAAAGGTTCCAATGGATATATTGGCCACATCACAGATCATGCGAATGGTGGAATCCTCAAAGCCGACCTTTTGCATAAGCTTAATGGTGCTGTCAATGATTTGCTCTCTTTTTTTACTGGAAACTTTCTCTTTTTTCATAAGCCTTTCCCATACCGTTTGAATGGTTTTTGCGTTTGATTTAATTGCCGTCGGGCAAACAGATATCTTTATTCTGGTTACACTCAACTTATTTGTCAAGCTTTTTTTACTCATTCAAGCAATGCTTGAAAAACCTGCATAATAATTATTTTCAATTCGAGGACAGGTGGTATTGACAATGTTCGAACATTGTTCTAATATGGTTATAACAAATTAAAACACTGTTCGATCCTGAAGCCTTGGAGAGCATGAAAAGGTTTCCAGGAGCGGATTGCATGGGAGGCGAATGCCCGCTATGAAAGAGCTGAGCCTATTTATTCGGCCCGATAAGCTGGAAACGGTCAAAACCATTCTGCTGGACGAATACGGCCTGGGAGGCATGACGGTGCTTAACGCTCTGGGCTGCGGCAACCAGAAGGGCTATGCCGAGGAGTACAGAGGGACGCGAACCGGGGTTCATCTTTTACCCAAGCTCAAGGTTGAGGTTATTGTCGATGACGACAAGGTTGAAGATGTTATCCGGGAGATATGCAAAAGAACAGCCGAAGGACTTTACGGAGACGGAAAAATCGTTATTAAGAACGTTGAAGACGTCATACGCGTAAGAACCATGGAGCGGGGCTCATCCGCTATTTAAGGTTTTTGGAGTCCTGATGGAAAGATTAACTTAATACGGCACTCAAACGCGAGGACAAAAGGAAGTGTACAATGGGGTGATTTCTTTAATGAAAGGACCCTGCTGTGCACTTTTTTTATATTCATTTAGACGGATACGCGGCCGCGGAT
>JAFADM010000007.1 GCA_023424865.1 Bacillota bacterium
AAATAGGGAAAATTCTTAGAAGGAGGCATTCTTCCAATGTCTGACATGAAGAAAGATAGAGGCCCCAGAAAGGGCAATGCCGGCGGCGATTCCAAGATGGGCGGCCGTGGCGGAATGAGAAGGACAAAGCGTAAGGTTTGCGCATTTTGTGCCGATAAAGTTGAATCCATCGATTATAAGGATTTAATGAAAATCAGAAAGTATCTGTCGGAAAAAGGCAAGATTCTTCCCAGAAGAATCTCCGGCAGCTGTGCAAAGCACCAGCGTCAGTTGACTGTAGCTATTAAAAGAGCTCGTCACATCGCTTTACTGCCTTACACCACGGATTAATAAGCTTAACAAATGTGTTTAAAGCTGCAGCAGCCTATAGAGCAATCTATAGGCTGTCTTTGAATTTATAGCTCATGCAAACCTTCCTTTAATCCCTTTGGGAAATTGGAACCGTAAGCCCGGTAAATGCTATAATAAGGAGCCGGGAACCCTTTTACCGTCAAGGTAAAGTGGACGGGACCCTACAAAAAGGGGTAAAGAGACGGGGAGAAAGCATGAAGGGTATGGATATCGCAAGAAATATGCGCCTAATTGAAAGCCTTAAAGGCGAGCTGTTGGCAGCAGTATCCCATCTGTATGTTCAAATGGCCTCCGAGAACTGCGAAGATATCAGGGAGGTGGCGCTGGACACTTTGTCCGACGCCGTTATTATAAGTTATCTTCTGTCCAGGCGGCTGGGCCTCGATTATACGGCCCTGGAACGGCAGATTGGGTCAAAAATAAAAATCGGCCTTATTCAGGAGCATGAAACCGAAAAGTATTTCGGTGATCTTTCGGCCCTATCAAGGCTCAGAGGTTACGGCACCGGAGCGGGAAACGCTTCCTGAAGGGGTCCGTTAATATGAATTTCAGGGAGGTTGGCTAATGAAGGTACTACTGAAGCAGGATGTAAAAACACTGGGTAAAAAGGACACTGTTGTGGATGTGAATGACGGGTATGCCCGTAATTTCCTTATCCCGAAGGGTCTGGCGGCTGAAGCCACCACCGCAATTGTCAACGAGGTAAAAGCAAAGCAGGGAGCCGAGAAGCACCGCAAGGACAATGAACTTACCGACGCCAAGGCGTTGGCTTCGAAGCTTGCCGTGCTTGAGGTAAGCGTTACTTCAAAGGCTGGCGCCAATGGAAAGCTTTTTGGTTCCATAACGGCAAAGGATATTGCCGACAGGCTTAAGGCACAGCATGGTATTGCGCTGGATAAAAGAATGCTGGTTCTGCCGGATGCCATTAAAACACTGGGACTTTCAGAGGTTGAGGTAAAGCTTTATCCCGGAGTTTCCTCCAAACTCAAGGTAAGGGTTGAAAACGATCCCAACGCTTGAGACATCCTATTAAAAAACTCAGGCACCTATTTGGAGGACAAGGCTCATGGACGCCGATTACACCCGGATTCCGCCTCATCATCAGGAGGCGGAGCAGTCTATTTTAGGAGCTCTTCTCATTGACCGGAACGCTCTTTCGGAAATAAGCGGAAGGCTCAAGCCCGAGGCTTTTTATCTTGAAAAGCACAAGGAGATTTACGAAGCCATCCTTAAGCTTTATGAAGATAGTCAGCCCGTGGACATTATAACCGTTTCAGATCACCTGACCCGCCGGGGCACCCTGGAGAAGGTGGGGGATCTGGAATATCTGGGACATTTGGCAAACAGTGTACCCACTACCGCCAATGTCGCCCATTATATGGATATACTGGAAGACAAGGCTCTCTTAAGGAGCCTTATTACTGCTTCCGGACGAATTGTGGACTTAAGCTATCAGGCCCAGCTTGAAGGAACCGAAATTCTTTCCATGGCCGAGAAGAATGTTTTTGACCTGGCCCAGGGCATGAACCGTACGGGTCTGGAATCCATACACAGCCTTCTGGATACCACCTTTACAAACCTGGAGGCACTCTGCCAGAATACCGGAGATATAACGGGAGTCCCCAGCGGCTTTGCGGATCTGGACAGAAAAACCTCGGGCTTTCAGAACTCGGACCTTATTCTTTTGGCGGCACGCCCTGCCATGGGAAAAACCTCTTTTGTGCTGAACATTGCGGTAAGTGCGGCCCTCCGGAAATTTCCGGTAGCTATTTTCAGCCTGGAAATGTCAAAGCTTCAGATCGTGAATCGTGTTCTTGCTCTGGAGGCTATGGTGGAGCTTGAAAAAATGCGTACGGGAAAGCTGGATGGGGAGGATTGGAAAAAGATCGCCTATTCCCTTGGGCCTCTGTCCAAAGCACCCATTTATATTGACGACAATGCGGGCATCAATTCCATGGAAATGATGTCAAAGCTTCGAAAAATCAAATTGGAAAAGGGGCTTGGCCTTGTGGTCATCGACTACCTCCAGCTTATGGAGGGCAGAAAGAAAACCGACAGCCGCCAGCAGGAAATATCGGAAATCTCCCGTTCCTTAAAAATTATGGCCAAGGAGCTTAATGTTCCGGTTATCGCCCTTTCCCAGCTCAGCCGCGCAGCTGAAACCCGTAACGATCACCGGCCTATTCTCAGCGATCTGAGAGAATCCGGAGCTATTGAGCAGGATGCGGACATGGTTATGTTCCTATACAGGGATGACTATTATAATGAAGAATCGGAAAAGCGGAATATTGCGGAGGTTATCATTGCCAAGCACAGAAACGGTTCCACCGGAACCGTGGATCTGGCGTGGATTCCTCAATATACCAAGTTCGGCAACCGTCTGTACGATGATAAGGCTTACGGTACCGGATCCGCCGGTA
>JAFADM010000111.1 GCA_023424865.1 Bacillota bacterium
CGCTCGGGAATCCCCCCATATTTTTTTCGTTTCGGTTTTTCGTTTGTTTCGTTTGCCGAACCGCATAAACTATATTACAGGAGGACTAGCCTTTTGTCAACACACTTTTCATTTTATTTTTTAAAAAGATTTATCTTTTTTTGTCGTTTAAAATTAACCATAAACTGGCAAATTTTATTTCATGTCCTTCCATTTCTTCCGGTATATATTTCCGATGAGATACGGGTGCCTGTCTGCCTGTCCCATTGGTTTATATTTATGGTTCATTAAGCCTGTATTCCATCCGTTTTGCAGTATAGGAGGCAGCATCCTTACCTGCAAGCTTTTGTACTAGATAAAAGGACATGTCGATTCCTGCTGAAATCCCGCCTGAGGTTATCATATCCCCCTCGTCCACATACTTAACGTCCCGAAGTACTTGAATGCCCGTATATGCCTTCTGAAGCCTGTCCAGATCCATCCAGTGAGTTGTCGCCCTCCTGCCCTCCAGAAAACCTGCCTGGGCCAGTAAAAATGCGCCTGTACACACGGATGCAAGAACGGAAACCTGATCCTTCCTGCTTTTTATCCATTGTATAAGCACTTCGTTATATAATTCTATCTCTTCCGCCCCATAGCCTCCCGGCACAATCAGAAGATCAAAGCGTGGGCTATGGTTAAAATCGTATTCAGGCAAAACCCTTAGCCCATTTCTGGCGCGTATGGGCTCCAAAGTTTGTGCAACCGTACTCACCTTAAAAAGCTTTTCTTTGCTGTCAGGAAGAGATGCCAATGAAAATACCTCAAAGGGACCTGCAAAGTCCAGAACCTCCACCTCATTAAACAACAGTATCCCTACCGACCACTGCTTCATATTCACAAATCCTCCTTGCCTGTCTTTGTATACCTCTTAATCATTATACATGCTCTTTGTCAGCTTAACTGAAGTTGTAAGCATTAAGAGCCTTAATTGCATAGTTTTATAAATCCTTGCTAAGCAATAGGCGCTCCAACCACTTCATTACCAAACCATGCAAGAGGATTTTAGGATTACATGGGCGAACAGCCACCCGTTTGCTTATTGTTTTATAAAAAAGCAGTATACCCGGGAGGTACACTGCCTTCTTATTAAGATGGAGACCGACGCAGTTCGCAGGATGCTGCACTTATCCCAGATAAGCTTCACGCACCATATCGTTTTTAAGAAGCTCCTCCCCTGTTCCGGCCAGCATGATTGAACCGGTTTGGAGGACATAGCCTCTGTGGGAAAGCTTTAGCGCCTTATGGGCATTCTGTTCAACCAATAAAATGGTCAAGCCCTCCTGATTAAGCTGTCGGATGGACTGAAAAATCTGCTCCACCAGCATAGGTGCAAGGCCCATAGAGGGCTCATCCATTAAAAGCATCTTTGGTCTGCTCATAATGGCCCTTCCTATGGCCAGCATTTGCTGCTCGCCGCCGCTTAAGGTTCCGCCCCTTTGCCGTCTTCTTTCCTTGAGTCTCGGAAAAATTTCAAACACTCTCTCCATATCGCTTTTAATTTGTTTCCCGTCATTAAACCGAAAAGCACCCATTTCAAGATTTTCTTCAACCGACATAAGGGGGAAAATCTTTCTGCCTTCCGGAACATGGGCAAGCCCATTGGCCACAACTTCGTGAGGAGCGCTTTTACTTATAATCTGGCCTTCATAGGCTACTTCACCCCGAGCTGGTTTAAGCTGGGATGAAATGGTTTTAAGGGTTGTTGTTTTACCTGCGCCATTGCTTCCGATAAGGGTTACAATCTCGCCCTTCTTAACCTCAAACGATATATCCTTAAGAGCGTGGATTTTGCCGTAAAAGGTATCCACATGGCTTAATGACAACATTACTTCCTCTGACATTTAACTCCCATTCCTTTCCGGTTCATCCTCCGGTATATGAATCCCGGAGAGCTTCTTTCCGCTAACCTTCTTTAGGCCACATCGTCGTCTCCGCTATCCACGCCAAGGTAAGCCTGAATAACATCCGGATTGGTTTTAATTTCATCCGGCGTGCCTTCGGCAATTTTGGTTCCGTAATTGAAAACGGTAATGCGATCGGATAAGCCCATAACCAGCTTCATATCGTGCTCAATAAGCAGTATGGCATGGCCCAGCTCATCCCGGAGTTGAATAATGAATTCCTTCATTTCCTCCGTTTCTCTTGGATTGAGTCCTGCGGCAGGTTCGTCCAGAAGCAGCAGCTTTGGTTCAATAGCCAGGGCTCTGGCAATTTCAAGCCGCCTTTGATCACCGTAGGCAAGATTTTTTGCAAGCTCATTTTCTTTATCAGCCAGACCCACATATTTTAAGAGATCCATGGCTTTTTCATAAGCCATCTTTTCCTCATTTTTAAGCTTCCTGGAGTTGAACACAATATCAAACAGGTTAGCCGATAGATGCTGGTAGCGGCCTACAAGGATGTTTTCAACTGTCAGCATGTTCTGAAACAGGCGTATGTTCTGGAACGTTCTTGCTATTTTGTATGACGCAACCTTTTCAGGCGTCAGCTTAGTGAGATTATGTCCGTCAAAGGTTATCGTCCCAGCATCAACAGGGTAGTAACCGCTAATCATATTGAAAAACGTGGTCTTCCCCGCACCGTTGGGCCCAATAACGCTCATAATCTGCTTTTCGTTCATTTGAAAGTCAACCTTGTTAATGGCGAGCAAACCGCCAAAGGACTTTGTTAAACCCTTTACTTCCAATAACGGCATTTTATCTCACCTCCGTTTTAACTGCTTCATTCTTTTTTGCTCCGTTTTTACCGCCTCTGCCAAGAAATTTCTTTATGTATTCCAGGCTGCGTTTAGCAGGCAGGAAGCCCTGAGGACGGAAGATACACATAATAACCAGAATAAGGCCAAATACAAGTCTTTCATATTTTGCAGGATCCAACTGTGAAGGAAGATTAATTATGCCTGCAATGGACAATTGGCCAAGGAAGCTTGAAAAATCCTTCAGGATATGGAGCTGCAGGGATATAACCGCCAGAGCACCGATAATAACACCTGAAATGCTTCCCATACCACCCATAATAACCATACACAGAATAACAATGGACTCCATGAAGCCGAAGCTGGAAGGGTCAATAAAGGATTGCTTGGCAGCAAACACAACACCCATCATACCGGCAAGGGCAGCACCAATGGAGAAGGCAAGAAGCTTCATGCGCACAACGGGTATTCCCATGGTTTTGGCAGCCAGCTCATCCTCGCGAATAGCCACCCACGCCCTCCCAATTCTGGAATTGTCAAGGCGCTTGACCACAATGACCACAAGGATAAACAGAACAAGTACAATGAAATAGTAATGAATGGGTTTATTGAGCAGTATGCCAAAAAAGGAAGGCGGCCGTATAGGTGTAATACCCTTGGGGCCATTGGTGAAATTGATGGGCTTATCCAGGTTATTGAACAATAATCGAATAATTTCCGCGAATCCCAAAGTTACAATGGCAAGATAATCTCCTCTTAGCCTCAATACCGGCAAACCCAGCAGGAAGCCGACAAAGCCGGATGCCAGCATGCCAAAAATAAGGAAGAGCCAGAACCAGTTGCCCGATATGGGAAAGCCGGATCCAAAGACATTATTGGCCTGGGATGAAGCAAAGAAAGCATAGGTGTATGCGCCTACCGCATAAAATCCCACGTATCCCAGATTCAAAAGCCCCGTAAAGCCAACAACAATATTCAGGCCCATAGCCAGTACCGCATAGATGCCGATCTGAGTAAGAACATCCTGATAGTACCCGTTGGAAACACCGACCAAAGGCATAATGACAAGAAGATCCACTGCTCCTACAAGTAGCTTTATCTTCATATTGTGCTTGGACAAATAAATTAAAAGAAGAGAAACCAAAAAGAGGATAAAAGCTATACCGTTCTTATTAAACACCAGCAGCAATAAGGGTGAAAGGAAAATAACAATATTCTGGAAAAGTTGGGATTTGAAAAAGACTCCTATTTTTGAAAACACATTCGTCATTTCTATACCTTCTCTCCGACAGTTTTTCCCAGGAGGCCGCTGGGCTTAAATATCAATATGATAATGAGAATGACAAAAGCAAAAACATCCTTATATTCGGCGCCGATAACACCGTTGGTTGCAACGCCCAGGAAGGCGGCGCCAAAGGTTTCAAGCAAGCCCAGGATAATACCTCCGAGCATGGCTCCCGGGATTTTTCCGATTCCGCCGAATACGGCAGCTGTAAAAGCCTTCATGCCGAGAATAAAGCCCACATAGGGATGAATAAGGGCATACTGAACCGAAAAAAGTGTGCCGGCTGCTCCTCCCATGCCTGCTCCTATAAGAAATGTTAAGGAAATAACCAGATCAACGTTAATACCCATAAGAGAGGCAGTATGCCTATCCTGTGCAACAGCGCGCATGGCCTTGCCCCACTTGTGCTTGGTTACGAAGAAGTGGAGTCCCAGCATGATTATCACTGCAATTGCCATTATATAAATAACCTTTTCAGGTATTTTTAACGAATTAGTAATGTTGATTTCACGAACGAAAAGAGTAGGTGTGGAAAGATAGAATGCATTTTTCCATAAACCTTCAATTAGTCTTACAACATCCTGCAAAATAAAAGAAACACCAATGGCAGAGATAAAGGGAACAAGCTTCGGTGCGTTTCTGACAGGCTTATAAGCAATCCGTTCAACGAACACCCCCAACGTGCCGCTCAGTACCATTGCAATGAGCAGGGCAAGCAGCAGTGCGAGGGGAGCCGGTATTGCGGTCAAATATCCCATGCTTTGGAGGAAAAGGAGTACTTCTGTTCCGGCAAAAGCGCCAAACATGAAAATTTCACTGTGGGCGAAATTGATGAACTCCAGAATTCCATACACCATGGTATAGCCAAGCGCTACAATGGCGTAAACAAAACCCAGGGTTAAGCCGTCAAGCAGCAATTGCGGTATCATTGCAGTCATTTGTTCCATAAATAAAACGACCTTTCCGTTTAAGTTAGGAATCGTTAAATAGTAGAGCTCCCGCGTGGAAAGCGGAAGCAAATTCAATCGTACTTGAGCAAAAGCTGAGGGGCTTATCGCCCCCTTGCTTTTAGCCGGATTTGCATGAGCAAATGGCTGTTATAAGTACCTTATAATGTAGAAACACCAATAAAGTACAAGTTATTCCGTCGGAACTATTTATCACTTGACTTACGGGCATAGCCGCTTTAGAGAGGAGAAACTGAAATCAATTTCTCCTCTTTAAAGCTTTCCGGAGAATTATTTCAGGTATCCGGCTGCGGGAATGGATTTAGCAACAGATGCAGGATACTTGGCTTCTTCGAAGGTCAACACATAAACCGTTGCTTCGGTATTGTCACCAATAGAATTGAAGGTAACATTTGTAGCAAGACCCTTGAAATCCTTGGTTGCACGGACAGCGGTTACTACCTGCTCTCTTGTGGGCTTCTTGCCGCCATTGGTTTCAGCGGCAGCCAGAATACCATCAAGGGTAACATTCATAGCATCATAACCATAAGAAGCATAAGCCTCGGGAGCCTTCTTGAATTTTTCAGTGTATTTGGAAACAAAGGCTGCACCGGCTTCTGTTCCGGAAATGTCAGATGCAAGTGAGGTATAGTATGAACCGATTGCAGCGTCACCGGCAATATTGATAACTTCGGCAGAGTCCATACCATCGGGTCCGAGGAATTTTACGTCAATACCTTTTTCCTTCAGCTGCTTGATAATAAGGGAACCTTCGGGGTAAATACCGCCGAAATAAACAGCGTCAGCACCGGAAGCACGAATTTTTTCTTCAACCGCACTGAAATCGGATTCGCCTGGAGTTATGCCTTCATAGCCCAGCACAGTTCCGCCGATCTCCTCAAAGCGCTTTTTAACTTCATCGGCAACACCCTGGCCGTATGTGGTTTTATCCTGAAGGATGAACACTGATTTACAGCCCATTTCATTAAAGAGGAAGTCTGCACCGGCAGGTCCCTGGGCATCGTCTCTTGCACAGATACGGTTAACATTGGCAAGACCTCTGTCGGTTACATCGGTTGCTGTATTTGCCGGAGATACCATGGCCAGGTTTCCTTGTGCATAAACTTCAGATGAGGGAATGGCAACACCGGAGTTCCAGTGTCCTACAACGGCAAGCAGATCGTCATCAACAATAAGTTTCTGTGCCACGGAAACACCCACCTTGGGATCCGCCTGATCGTCCTGAGGCGCAAACTGGAGTGTAAATCCTTTGGCTTTGAATTCTTCAACTCTTTCATCAAGGGCCATCTGGGCACCATTTTTAATGGATTCACCTACGGCTGCCTGCGAACCGGAAAGAGGGGTAACGCTGGCTACCTTAATAACACCTCCAGATGCACTGCCAGTGGGAAGAGCACAGCCGGTCATGGTAGCTGCAACGAAAACCGATGCTGTAAATAGTGCGAGTAGTTTTTTCATCTTGACCATCCTCCTGAATTTTATCACAAAAAAGTCTAATTAAGACTTCAATGCCAAATTTAACCC
>JAFADM010000130.1 GCA_023424865.1 Bacillota bacterium
TCCATTTATTCGTCTGCCTTCATTATTCTCTAAATCCAGAATTTAAATTCAGGCGGTCAAATTTCCCATGGAAAGGTTTCGGATGAGGTTTCCAAAGCTTGTCTGTCAACTGTTTTTAAAGCAAAAGATTTAAGGGGGAATATTCCTGTACTATTCCTTTCGGTACAAAACCCGAAAATCATTTCTTTTCTTCGCTGTTTTTAACGGAGGCCCCAATAAAGCCCGCAAAAAGAGGATGGGGCTTGTTGGGACGGGATTTGAACTCTGGATGGAACTGAACGCCCACAAACCAGGGGTGTCCCGTAAGCTCTACAATTTCCACAAGGCGCTCCGAAGGTGAGAGTCCCGTTATAAGAAGACCCTGCTCAATGAGCTGATCCCTGAAGAAATTATTGAATTCGTAGCGATGCCTGTGACGCTCGTAAATAAGCTCTTTTCCGTAAGCCTCTCCGGCAAGGGATCCTTCGGAAAGCTTGCAGGGATAGAGCCCTAAGCGCATGGTTCCGCCCATTTCCTCAATATCCCGCTGATCGGGCATAAGATCAATGACCGGATGAGGTGTATCTTTTAAGAACTCCGTGCTGTTGGCGCAGTCAAGCCCTGCCACGTGCCGTGCAAACTCAATGACAGCCATTTGCATACCAAGACAGATTCCAAAATAGGGAACCTTCTTTTCACGGGCATATCTAACAGCCAGAATCTTTCCTTCAATGCCTCTGTCGCCAAAACCACCGGGTACCAAGATACCGTCCACCTGGCTTAAGACCTCTTCATAATTCTCACAGGTCAGTCCTTCGGAGCTGACCCAGTCAATTTCAACTTCAGCCGAGTTGGCAATACCGCCGTGGCGCAGGGATTCAGCCACGCTCAAATAAGCGTCATGAAGCTCAACATATTTGCCCACAAGACCGATGCGTACCTTTTTGCTAAGCTGCTTGCTGCGATTAACCATGCATGTCCACTCTGTCAAATCAGCTTCGGCGCAATTAAGAGCGAGCTTTCTGCATACCGTGTCCGCAAGGCCTTCGGCCTCCAGCATAAGGGGAACCTCATACAGGGTATCCGCATCCAGATTCTGAATGACCGCATCGGGCGACACATTACAGAAAAGGCCGATTTTTGTTTTTATGTCTTCCGAAAGCTGCTTTTCGGTACGAAGCACAATCATATCCGGCTGGATACCGATGCTCAAAAGCTCCTTGACACTGTGCTGGGTGGGCTTGGTTTTAAGCTCTCCGGACTTTCCAAGGTAGGGAACCAGGGTAACATGGATATAAAGCACATTCTGCTTACCCACTTCTGCCGAAACCTGACGGATGGCTTCAAGAAAAGGCAAGCTCTCAATATCGCCTACCGTACCGCCGATTTCTGTAATGACCACATCCGTGGCTTCGTTTTTTCCGATTCGATAAACTCTATCCTTAATTTCATTGGTAATGTGAGGAATAACCTGGACCGTAGCACCAAGGAAATCACCCTTGCGCTCCTTATTGATGACGGATCCGTAAATTTTACCTGTTGTGACATTGCTGTTGGCGGTAAGGTTTTCGTCAACAAAGCGTTCGTAATGCCCCAAATCCAGATCCGTTTCCGCGCCGTCGTCGGTTACAAAGACCTCCCCGTGCTGATAGGGACTCATGGTACCGGGATCCACATTAATATAGGGATCGAATTTCTGCATGGAAACCTTGATCCCTCTGGCCTTAAGCAAGCGACCCAAAGAAGCCGCGGTGATGCCCTTGCCTATTCCGGAAACCACGCCGCCGGTCACGAAAATATATTTTGTTTGCATAAAAGGAATACCCCCGTTTATTCAATAGAAATATTTTATATTTCATCGATAGAGGTGTCAATACGAACAGGGCCCCCAGGGAGATTTTTCATGTCCCGTCCATTCGGGCACCACTTTTACGCTGAAATTTGTTGTATTTGGGTCTAGCATCTGCGTATTGTACCGTTTTTTATACATTTACCCCTTCTTCATGTTGACTTTGCACCCTTCGGGAAGTATAATACATCTGCATGGGGGATTAACTCAGCGGGAGAGTGCTACCTTCACACGGTAGAAGTCACTGGTTCAAACCCAGTATTCCCCACCAAATAATGTCAGAGGGCATAAAGCTCTTAAAGGAAAAGGCCGTCAGGCCTTTTTTCTTTTTAAGGGTTTTGACCGGTTCTCTTTTTGCCGATAAAATAAATAAGTGAAGCAGGTGCTTGCCTGCTACCCAATCCAAAAAGGTGTTCGGAGGATTTAAATGGATATATCCAGCTTAAATGTATCAGAACTTATTGCACAAAAGATTTCGGAAATTAACAGCCGGCTGCCGTCGCGTAATCTAAGCGTATCCGATGCAAGTGAAAACTTTCAGGCTGCCTTGAATTCTGCCGGGCTTTCACCAACCGATGCAACCGATACTGCGGAAGCTGCGGCAAGCACCCTGGGCACCAATTACGGAGCAGGCACCACCAGCCAGAGCCTTGCGGCTTATCAGTCGCTTTTAAATCAGAGCGGCCTTTCCTACGGCGACAGCACGGCAACAGGGTTAGCCTCCACACTGAGCAATTACGCACCCCTTTTAAATACTTCCACATTTTATTCAAACGGACTGTACAATAGCCTTATGGCTCAGTCCGGCAGCCTGACTTCCGGTAAGTATCCCCTGGTATCCGGTTCCTATGAATCCAATTATGTAAGGCTTTCCCAAACCCAGATAAAGGATCTCATGCCCCGAATCGACGCAGCCATAGAGTCTTCTGCTAAAAAGTACGGAGTGGATCCCCTCCTTGTACGCTCGGTAATGAGAGCCGAATCTTCTTTTCAACCCTTCGCTCTTTCCACCTCCGGCGCCATGGGGCTCATGCAGCTTATGCCCGGAACAGCCAAGGGCCTTGGTGTTACGGATCCCTACAATATCGAACAGAACATTCGTGGCGGAACGGCCTATTTAAGCTATCAGCTGGCTGCCTTTGACGGCGATGTGGAGCTTGCTCTGGCTGCCTATAACGCAGGGCCCAACGCCGTACGCAAATACAACGGCATCCCTCCATACGCCCAGACTCAGGCCTATGTTCCCCGTGTGCTCCAGTATTACAGTGATTATCAGAACTCTTAATAATTGCTTTACGCCTTTTCTGCTGTCAAAAAAGCGAACCTAAAGCCAGGATAAGGAATGTTTAAACATCCCTTATCCTGGCTTTTATAATGGTTTGTACCAATTCACTTATGATGTTGTTCCCCCAAAAGGCTCCCCATTGGGTGAGTTCAAAGCCGTCCTCCTGCCATCGGATATAGTCCGACGCCTCCAATTGCTCCGTAAGGGGTGCCAACAGACTTTCCATATCCATCTCCAGAAGCCGGGAATAGTCCTTAAGACGCACACGGGTTTTTTGAAGATCATGGATAAACCGGTCTATGACAAAATACTCCTCCGAAACAACCCGCCCTCTGGTACTGACAGGTATATCGGGCCCAATATCCGCTACATCGTGGGAATTGTGATAGAGATAACAATCCAGATTGCCTCCTGCCCCATGTCCCACGCCCACACAGCTTCCCTTGTTATGGCGGATGCGCATGTAATCATAGCGATCCCGGTTGTCCCGTATGAGCTTTGTCAGCTCAAACATCTCAAAGCCCCAAGGCTTAAGCTCCTCTAAAATAGTGCTGAAAAACACGTATTCCCTGTTAAGATCCTCCATCAGCCTCTTTTCATCGGGGGTAAGCCTCCCGCTGAGTGGCGTGCCCTCATGGAGCATAAGGGAGTAAAAGCTTATCCCTGCCACACCCAGCTCTTTAATCATGCCTAAATCGTCCAGAAGCTGTTTTTCGGTCTGGTGAGGGTAATTATAGATTAAATCAATACCTACGTTGTCTATGCCGGCTTTTTGAGCGGCACGGATTCTTTCGGCAGCTTTTTGTCCGGTGCCCCGGCGGTTAAGAAGCTTGCGGGTTGTGTCGTCAAAGGTCTGCACCCCAATGGAAAGCCGGTTTACCCCGTTTTTCATAAAAACCTCCAGCATGTGATCCGTAAGCTCTGAAACTGAGGTTTCCACACTGATTTCGCATCCGGTCGCAATGTCAAAAAGGCTGTGAATACGGCCAAGGATACGGTCCATTTGATTGGGGCTCAAGGCGGTGGGCGTCCCACCGCCGAAATTAACGGCCCCAATCGGTGCTTTCATATACTCGAACCGGCTTAAGCTTTCAAGCTTTGAAATTAAATACCCGTCATAGGTGCTTCGCCTCAGAGCATCAGGCTTATGGAAAGGACAAAAGCTGCATATTTTATTGCAGAAGGGCACATGAAGGTAAAGAACCCTTGGCCGCGCCGCTTCCTTGGCCAGCAGCTCCTCTACATACTCCCTTTTGTCCACGTCTGCCGTAAAATGCTTCTTGAGCTCCCTGGCGGCATCGTGATGGCTTTTATACCGCCTGGTAAAGTGCCCCTGTTCGCCCATCATACGTTAATACACTTCCGGATACAAAAGCTTTGCCAGCTCCATGTAGGCCTCAGCATAGCGGGCGTTGGGCTTATAGTGAAAAAGGCTTCTGTCCAGATAAACCAGCCTGCCGTTTTTTACGGCGCTTAAGTCCTTCCACCAGCTCTCACCGCCATAGGTGGTTTCAATATAGGCCTTAACCTCTTCAATGGAGGACATGCTCTGTACCAGAATATAATCCGGATCCGCGGAAATAAGGTATTCGGTATTCAAAATAACGGAGGTGGCGTTGGCTTCTTCCTTTTCCCAGGATTCGGCAATGTTGGCTGCACCAAGCTCGCTGAGCATTTCGCCTACCGCCGTATTGGGAAGGTATGCCTTAACACTTTTGCTTGTGCCGAACATCAAAAGGACTGAAGGGTTGTTTTCCGCGGGCACCTTTTTGATGATACTGTCAATCTCATCAAAAAGAGCGGTTCCTGTGGATTCGTAAATTTCATCCTTGTCTGTAAGAGCGGTAAATACCTTGAGCCATTTCAGATAATCGCTGAAGGAATCGTATTCCATGGCAATATAGGGAATCTGATTGGACTTGAAGGACTCACTGTAGGCGCCCTGCTTCCCTTCCCGCAGAATAACAAGATCCGGGTCCAGAGCGGTAACGGCCTCGATATTCTCCTGAGTAAGGGTACCCACCTTGGATATGGATGTGTCGTTTACAATTTCGTCCGGCAGCTCGGAATCGGAGTCAATGCGTCCTACCAGAGTTCCGCCGGCCTGCCACCAGAGGTTGATATAGCTGTTATAAAGGCCCACAACCTTTTGAGGGTTCTTGTTAAGTGTCACTGTTTGACCGGCGGCATCGGTAAAGGTAACCGTGGTGTCGGTGACAATCACTTCATTGGCTTCTTTTTCAAAGTCAATGGCATAGGACTTCTCCTCTTGGGGAGTCTGGGAGGGTGTAGCCGAAACGGTTGCCTCAGGCGTAGCCTGGACGGTTGCAGAGGGGGACGCACTCTGGGTATTTGCTGAAGGTGCGGTATTTGATCCGCAGCCGGCAAGTGCTGCCGAAAGCGCAAGCGTCAGAGCGAGAGTGGGTATAAGGTTCTTTCTTTTAAATAACCCTTTCATTGGTGTAACTCCTTTTATGTTTTTATTTTTTATAAACTTTTTAATAATTTGATTTAAGCTACTGACCTGCTTTAAGCGGGATGAAAAACAAGCTGTCGTTGGTTTTATCCTCGTAGATATCCGCTTTTATATTAAACACGGACTTTAACAATTCCCCGTTCAGTACCTGCCTTGGTTCTCCTGCGGCATAAAGGCCCTTGTCCTTAATGACATAAAGGAGGCTGGAATAGCGCGCAGCCAGATTAATGTCATGAAGAACCATGATGATGGTTATTCCCAGGGTTTCATTAAGGTATTTCACAAGCTCCAGAAGCTCTATCTGAAAACCGATGTCCAGATAGGTGGTAGGCTCATCCAGAATCAGAATCTCCGGCTTCTGGCACAGGGCCATGGCAATCCATGCCCGCTGCCGCTCACCGCCGGACAGTGTGCCAACTGTGCGGTACTGGAGCTTTTCAAGCCCCGTGAGCGCCAGAGCTTCATCAATGGCCTGCCTGTCGGTTCCGTTCAATCCCCGGCCAAACCGCATGTAGGGATAGCGTCCATAGGATACCAGCGTCCGCACATTAATATCGGGTGGTGAGGAATGAACCTGGGGCAGCATAGCCAGCTTTTGCGCCAGTATTTTGGGCGAATAGGCGTGGATATTCCTGTCTTCCAGCCATACCGTGCCGCTCCGGGGCTTAACGGCTTTTGAAACCACCTTGAGAAGGCTGCTCTTCCCGCAGCCGTTGGGGCCAATGAGGGTAATGATTTTGCCTTTGGGAAAATCCAGGGTCACATTATTTAAAACTTCCTTCTTTTTATAGGCAATGCTTATGTTCTTAAAGCCAAAATACACAGTGCTTCATCCCCCTTCCTTTTCCCGGGTCCGCATGAGCCACAGAAAAAACGGCGCTCCGATAAACGCTAAGATAATACTTACGGGAATCTCTCCGGGGAGGATAATCAGGCGCCCCACCGTATCACACAGCAATACCAGGGTAGCCCCTGTGAGAATTGAAGCGGGAAACAAAAACTTATGGTCGGACCCTACCATGAGCCGTGAAATATGGGGAACAATCAAGCCCACAAAGCTTATCATACCGGCAACCGCCACACTGGCTCCCGCCAGCATGGAGGAGGTGACTATCAAAAGCAGGCGAAACCTTTCCACCCTGAGTCCCAGAGTACCCGCCACCTCATCCCCCAGCATAAGGATGTTCATCTTATGGGGAAAAAGAAGGCAAACAGCCATACCCACAAGGGCAAAGGGCATGATGACATAAACGTTTTTCCAGGTTACGCCGCTTAATCCCCCCACTAGGTAGGACTGAACTCCGCTGAGATTTTCGGAAAAGAAGGAGCGGATGATGTCGTTAAAGGCTCCGAATACCGCAGATACGGCCATACCCGACAGGATGATTTTAACCGGGCTCACCCCTTTTTCATAAGCCAGAAGATAAATGAGCATGGTGGTGCCAAAGGCTCCCAAAAAGGCGCCCAGGGGCAAAAGGGAAGCATAGGCGGGAAAGGCAACCATGGTAAGATAACCCATAAAGCTTGCGCCGCTGGTAACGCCTATAGTGGAAGGCGAGGCCATTTTATTGCGCATCACCCCCTGGAGAATACACCCGGACAACGAAAGGCAAATACCTATGAAGCAGGCCGTCAGGGCTCTCGGCAAGCGGATATTGTAGATGATTTTTCTTCCCATACTGTTATCCGTGCGAAATAAAGCCTCCATAATCTGGCTCGGAGTAAAGGCTTCATAGCCCGCGCTAATACTGAATAAAAAGGTGAGTATAAGCAAAGCGAGCAATACGGGCAGCAGAATGAGATTAACCGTCAGCCGGCGTTGCTTTTCTTCTATCATGCCGGTTCTCCGGAAAGGGCCTTATGTACTGACAGGAGCGCGTTTTGCATATCGGCTTCATCGGGATGCCTTCGGGACTCCAGATGCCGCTTATAGCCTTCTTCGTCAAGATGATGTGGTTCTCCTTTGGGAATAAGCAGCCGCTTCTCCGTCCGCGCCGGGTCGATTTTACCCTGACAGGTAAAATTTCCAAGCAGCGTATTGGCAGTCTGAACAAGCTCCCGGATATTTACTTTAAGCTTGCTTCCATGAGGTGAATCCGGATAAGCACCCAAGGTGCCAATCATAATGAGTTTTTTGCCGGAAAGCTTTTGAATCAGGTTTACAGTAAGAGGATCCGCCGTTCCCCGCTTGCACCAGTAGCAGAGAATGAGCGTGTCATACGCCTTCAAGGCATTCTCATCAAGATGCCTTATATCAACAGGTGCATCGCATTTTTTTTGATAATTTTCAAAAATAAAATCCGCGAGTTTTTTAGAGTTGCCGGTGAGAGTGGAATAAACTATGCCGATGTTCATTTGTGTCTCCTATTGTCCTTCAGGCCGAACCTACATCAGCCGGTTCAGTCATGTAAATGGTATTTTGTTAGCTTCAACTAACTTCAAAGCATTATAGCGTTAAATAATTAACAGCATAACGCATCTTGTTAGGTTCAACTAACACAATTACAATATCAAACCGTTTCCAGCTTGTCAATACCCGGGATTTTGGCTTTCCAGGTAAAAGTCTTTGCCTGATTAACGAGAGAAAACTCCTTTCATGAGCACTTACTTAGTGTACCTTTACTTCATGAAAAGAGTTTTCTACAAACTTTATCCACACTATCCACAGAGTTATCCACAGGTAAAATGGGCAATACAAGCGTATTTCATGACTATTTCCACAGATTCTGCCCAGAAAAGTGTCCACTGCCTATGTGGATAGATGGGGAAGCGTTCAGTGTCCAATCCGCCAAATCTCCCCTTACATAGGCAAAATATCCTGCGGATCCAATCATGGCTGCATTGTCCGTACATAGTACAGGTGCGGGATACAGGGTTTTTATCCCCTTTTTCGCTCCCCGTTCAAGAAGGGTGTTACGAAGGTGTGAATTGGATGCCACACCGCCTGCCAGAGCAATGACCCCCGCTTTCTTTTCCAAAGCTGCGCTGACGGTATTATCCACAAGCACATCCACAACAGCCTGCTGAAAGGAAGCGCAAAGATCCTCCACGGGAAGCACCTCCCCTTTTTGCCGCATCTGGTTCACACGATTAATAACAGCTGTTTTAAGCCCGGAAAAGCTGAAATCATAGGGCCTGTCCTCAAATTTAACTCTTGGAAACTTAAACGCCTCCGGATTCCCCAGCTTCGCCATTTTGTCCACAACAGGACCGCCGGGATACCCGAGGCCCAGAACCCTGGCAATTTTGTCAAAGGCTTCCCCTGCTGCATCATCCCGGGTTTTGCCGATAACCTCAAATTCAAGATAATCCCTCACATGGACAATATGGCTATGACCGCCGGAGGCCACAAGGCAAATATAGGGCGGCTCCAGCTCCGGATGGGAGATGTAGTTGGCTGCAATATGACCTTCAATATGATGTACCTTTATAAGAGGCTTACCCAGTGAAAAAGCCAGAGCTTTGGCGGCAGACACTCCCACAAGCAGGGCTCCCACAAGGCCCGGGCCGTAAGTAACAGCCAGGGCGTCCACTTCTTTCAGGGTTATTCCCGCTTCTTTAAGTGCCGAGTCCACCACGGGAAGTATAAGCTCCACATGCTTTCTGGATGCAATTTCAGGCACCACGCCTCCATATTCGGCATGGAGGTCGATTTGTGACGCAATGATGTTTGACAGCACCGTCCTGCCGTTAACCACAACGGAAGCAGAGGTTTCGTCACAGCTTGTCTCTATTCCCAGTATTACGAGGTCCTTGTTTTTTTCGCTCATATTTTACGCATCCTTGTATCCTTGTATATAACCAAATTACAGTCGATTTAATGCCCACTTAAGACTGATTATTAATGCACACGGCAAAAGGACAAGCACGTCAGCCCTGGCAGAAAGGTATAAAAGGTATACCAAAGGCTCCGTGTACAAAGCTATTTGCTGGCATCCACGGCTTCGCCCCGTCCCCTGGCCCAAAGGGCCACCCTGTCAGGATCCCCTTCCCACAGGCGTTCATGGCCCCACTGATTGGTTTGAGGACGGCCCTCGCATTCAATGCGGATAACGGGAAACAAATCCGTAGGGCGCTCTAAGGGAAGCCCTTTTATAAGAAGCACATCCCCCTTTTTATCGAAAGCCAGCTCCTGGCCTGTAGTCTGTAATACCACCCTCTTAACAGGCGTGGTCAGATCCCCGAGCCGAAGCTCGGTCGTGCCGTCCCAAAAGCGGAAAATAAGATAAAGGTTGTTGCCCTTTAGAGTTTGGTAGCCACAGGTAACAAACTCGGTAAGGCTGCCGCCGTCGTTGCCGTACACGGCCTCCCCGTTTACCTTAAGCCACTTTCCCACTTGGGCGGCGCTTCTTGCAAACTCGGGCGGAAAGCGCCCCTCCCCGTCGGGTCCAACGTTGAGAATGAGGTTTCCCCCTTTTTCAGCACACTCACAAAGCATATCTAAAAGAGCATCGCTTTCTTTATAGCGCTCCCCCGAGGCATAACCCCAAAGCCTCCAGGTGGATACCTGGCAGGACTCCCAGAGCCTTCCCCGCTGGGCTACAATCTGACGCTCCGGTGTGCCGAAGTCTCCCAGCTCCAGAGAACCTCCCGCCCCCATGCCGCCGTCGTTTTCTGCTGCCGCAGCCTTTTTATCATAGCCCAGACGATCGTTTATAAGTATGTTGGGCTGAAGCTTTCGCATTTTTTCCACAAGGCTCTTGCTGTCCAAATCTTCCGCGTTTCTGGGCCATACGCCGTCAAAAAAGAAATAATCGATTTGCCCATAATGCGTTAAAAGCTCCTCCACCTGATTATGGAGATACTTTTTTACCCGTTCCCAGCCCTGAGGATTTTTTTCCGGGCCTTCAAAATAAGCCGGCAGCCGCCAATCCAGCCAGGAATAATAAAGACCTATTTTCAGGCCGGCAGCCCGAAAGGCATCTGTGAATTCCTTGACAAAATCTCTGCGGGGCGCCTGGCAGGCGCTGGTGTAGTCGGTGTAGCGGCTGTCCCACAAGCAGTAGCCGTCATGATGTCGCGTGGTAAGGCAGGCATATTTAAAGCCCGCATCTTTGGCTGTTCTGGCCCAGGATCTTGGGTCATAGGCTTCCGGATTCCACTGGCAGGCCTTTTTCTCATAAACCCGGGGATCCATATGCTCCCTGAACATAACCTGTTCGCCTCTGCCATAGGCAGAATAGGGTCCCCAGTGGATAAAAAGTCCGTACCGGCTTTCATAGAACCATTTCCACTTTTCAGGGATATTCAAGTTCCAATCCGTCATAAAACCACATTCCTTTTTTACTGCATTATATCATATTCTCTCTCTTGTCCTTCACGGAAATTCCAAGGTTTTTGGGATTTTTCCCCCTTATCCCTTTGCCACCGCAAATTTAGAAAAAAAATTAAGTAAAACTATAAAAATCTCTCAATACAAAATTGACACCGGTCCTTATTCCGCATATAATTTAACCTGAATTTCCGGGCTTCGGTCCCGGATGAAAAAACGAGCCGTAAGTCGGCATTTAAGCTTAAATGCTTAAACGGAAAGAGGAATACGATGAGTACTAAGAGCAGGCCCACCCAAAAGCAGCTCAACTTTCTTAGCTGGGAATTCGGCGGTTTTTTTCATTTTGGGATTCGTACCTTTTACGAAGGACACAAGGATTGGGATATGAAGGAAATGCCTCTGGAAGGCTTTACTCCCACAGATCTGGACTGTGAAAACTGGATAAAAACAATTAAAGAAGCGGGAGCTTCCTATGCCATACTGGTGTGCAAGCACCATGACGGCTTTGCCAACTGGCCGTCCAAATATACCGAATATTCGGTTAAAAACACGCCCTGGAAAAACGGGCAGGGGGATGTGGTTCGCGACTTCACGGATGCCTGCCGCAAGTATGGCGTTCATGTAGGCCTTTATTATTCGCCTGCCGAATTCGGTTCCGTAAACAAGGATACCAAGGATTATGACGACTATTTCATCAATCAGGCAAGCGAGCTTCTTACCAATTATGGAAAAATTGAGTATCTTTGGTTTGACGGCTGCGGCTCCGAGAATCATAAATATGATACCGACCGGATTGTAGCGGAAATTCGCCGCCTTCAGCCCGATATACTTCTTTTCAATATGTGGGATCCGGACACCCGTTGGGTGGGAAACGAATCGGGACTTGCCCATATGCCCAATGCCAACGTGGTGAACGCTCTGGATTTTTCCGTTCAGACGCAGGTAAAGGATACGCTGGAGGATGCCTGTTTTCTGCCTGTGGAATGTGATTTTCGCATGCGGCGGCACAACTGGTTCTACAGCGACAGTGATGAGGATACGGTAAAATCCGTCGATGAGCTTTTGGGCCTTTATTACTATTCGGTAGGAAGAGGCGCCAATTTTCTTATTAATATCGGGCCGGATCGCCGGGGACTTCTTCCCGAGAAGGATGCCTCCGCACTCCTTGCCATGGGTAAAGAGCTGCGCAAACGCTTTAAGAACCCCATACCCGCAAAAATTGAAATGATGGAAGCAGGCGTACGCCTGCGTCTTGAAACGCCTGCTCTCATCAATCACGCGGTTTTAATGGAAAATCTGACCGCTGCCGAATACATACATGATTACGTCATTAAAATTCATCCCTACTCTTATGGGAGCCCTATCACCGTCTTTCAGTCCAATACCATCGGTCATAAGGCCATTTGTCCCTTCCCGGCCGTTTACACCGAATGCGTTGAAATACATGCCGGTGAGCTGGCCGGAAATATCATAAGCTCCAAGCTCTACTATGTGGAGTAGAGCGGTTTTTATTCCGCTTTAAAAGCCGATTCCGCGTAATCGTTCCGGGAGTTCCAGAAAATCCACTCCGAATAGCCCGCGTCATATACCGCCTGTATTTGCTGGCGGTATGCTTCGGCGCCATAGGTCTGATAATAGCCCGAAGGCAGATAGGAGGCTGTAAAGCCCTGCAGATAGGGCCTCATGTTAAGCTCATAGTCCTCCATTTTATCAACCCGGCTTTTCCCCACTATAAGAGTGTTATAGACCACCTTATAAGGATCCAGATCCGGCTTGGTGAAGGTAATGCCGTTAATAGCCTGACCTACCCCATTGCTCATGGCCCCGCTTTTGGCATTGTTGGCAAAATGGGAGGGATAAATCATAGGACAGATATAATCCAGGCTGCCGCCAATGGTTTCCAGGGTTTGACCTATCTGGCCATAGTCCTTGGAAGCAATAAGGGGCATACCAAAAACGTCGGCAGTTAAAAGAGTATCTTTGGGAAGGCGGTTTCGGACATAGCGGACAAAGCCTTCGATGGCATCATGCCGCTCCTTTCCCTCCTCCAGGTTAATTTCATAATTGTAAAGGCTGGTTTCCGGAAAACGGATGTAATCGAACTGTATTTCATCAAAGCCAAAAGCAATGGCTTCCTCTGCAATATCTCCAATGTATTCCCATGCGTTCTTATTGGTGGCATCCAGCCACATGGAATAATTTCCACCCGAATCCTTCTGCTTGAAGACATCTCCCGATTCGGTCTTTATGGCAAGCTCGGGACGGGTTTTGGTTATGGTGGAATCCTTAAAGGTTACCATACGCGCAATAACAAGGATACCATTATCATGGAGCTTTTTAGTAACCTCGCGTATATCGAAGCCGGGTGTATCCCCATTGGCGCTGTTGACGCTTTCAAGCTCCGAATCATAGGTAATTCTTCCGTCGTCGGTTTTAATATCGATGACATAGGCGTTAATTTCCGTTTTGTTTGCCAGTTCAATATAGTGATCCAGCTTGCTTCTTACGCTGGTGCTGTTTAAATAAAGGGCCTTAACCGGATCCGGCGTGCGGGTGCTCTTGCTGTCCCCATTGGCATTGGGAGTGGCAGTCGGAGTAGGTGTTGGCGTCGCTGCAGGCGTCGGAGAAGGGGTAGGCGTGGGGGTATCTGTTGGCGCAGGACTTTCGGCAGTCTGGGTTGGCGTAGCCGTAGGAGTGGGATTTCCACTTCCCTGAAAACGGGACGTATTGGACACAATGAGGTATAATATCCCCAGCACACCCACTGTCAGCGCCAAAGCCTTAATGATGTTAACATAAACCGCATTTTTGCTCTTCATCTTTTGTCTTCTCTCCTTATAAAATAGGCTCTCTTGCTCTGGAACCGAAAGAGTAATGCTGCGGCCGTAAACCACGTCATCTCTTTTTAGGAAGGCTTTAAAGCCAGGAGCCCTTGGCTGTTTATAAAAACAGCACCTCATTATCTAAGCACAAAAGAAATAAAAAGAAAAGTCTTGTCTTTCACTCAGTTTTTAATTTTGGGTTTGGAAACAATTGCCATTAGGTAACCAAAGGTGATGGCCGCGGTAATTCCTCCTGCGGCTGCCTTCACTCCTCCCGTAAAAACACCCAGAAGACCGATTTCATCCACCTCTTTAATAACTCCCTTGGCAAGCACATTGCCAAACCCTACAATAGGTACGGTGGCTCCTGCTCCTCCCCAATCCACAATAGCGGGATAAATGCCGAAAACACCCAGTATAACGCCGGATACAACAAAAATAACCATAATCCGGGCAGGTGTTATTTTGGTGTAGTCTACCAAAAGCTGTCCGATGACGCAAATCAGCCCCCCGGTAATAAAGGCCTTTATTATATCAATCATAAACCCATCCATCCTTTCTTCTGGCTCATTAACCGGGGACCTGCTCCTTTTTCATAGTTCGGCAGGTTCCCTTTTTTTGCACCAGTCGAGTTCTAATTACCTGGAATCTCCATGTTAGGCACAGCCTCGATAGCTACGGCATGAGCAATGCTGGGGATGCTTTCTCCCTGTTGAATGCGGGTAGGTGAAAGCAGGGCCCCGGTAGCTACGAAAAGCACATGCCGAAGCTGTCCCTGGCGTATTTTTTCAAGCACAAAGGTGGATAAAACGGCTGCACTGCACCCGCATCCGCTTCCTCCGCAATTGACGTCCTGAGTTTCTAGATCAAAAATAAGCACGCCGCAGTCCGAATGCCTGTCCATGAGATCCACATTTTCCTTTAGGGCCAGCTCTTTAAGAAGCTGGCTTCCAAAGCTCCCCAAATCCCCTGTCAGGATTAAATCGTAGTAATCCGCCGTCCGCCCGGTATCCTTTAAATGGGTGATAATAGTATCACAGGCAGCCGGAGCCATAGCTGCTCCCATATTGTTGGCATCCTTTATTCCCAGATCCACAATTTTTCCGTTGGTCACATGGGTAATTACAGGTCCGTTGCCTTCCTTGCCGATAATGACGGCTCCCGCCCCCGTTACGGTCCACTGAGCTGTAGGCGTACGCTGTGAGCCGTATTCCAGTGGGTAGCGAAATTGCTTTTCCGCCGAGCAGAAATGACTGGAGGTAATACAGGCTGCATACTGGGCCGCGCCTCCGTCTATGAGCATACTCCCCAGAGAAATAGACTCCGCCATGGTGGAACAGGCACCGAAAACACCGATAAAAGGGATACCGGCAATACGAAAGGCATAGCTTGCCGCCGTACATTGGTTCTGAAGATCGCCGGAAATGATATAGTGCAAATCCGCCACCGACTTCTTGCTCTTTTCAAGTGCTTTGGAAAAGGCTTCTCTTAAGAAGCGGGATTCGGCATTTTCAAAGCTGCTTTCACCTGCATACTCATCGTCGATAACCTCGTCAAAATACTTTGCCAGCGGGCCGTCACCCTCTTTTTTTCCAACAATGGCAGCGCCTTCAAGCAGCACAACCGGACTGTCCAGCACGACGGTATGATCTCCTACACGTTTTGCCAAGCTACATCACCTGCTTCCAAATGAAATAAATCAGGCCGGCCACCACGGAAGCAAAAATACCGTATACCAGCACGGGCCCCGCAATAAGGAACATTTTAGCGCCCACGCCCATAATATACCCTTCCTTTTTGTATTCCATGGCCGGAGATACAATGGCATTGGAGAAGCCTGTCACCGGAATGGAAGCCCCTGCCCCTCCGAATTTCCCTATATTGTCATAGACATTGAGGCCTGTTAAAAACGCCCCTAGAAAGATCATGACAATGGTGGTGGTATTGGCCGACGTGTCCTTGTCGGCTCCCAAACTCTCCATAACCATGAGCACAATCTGCCCGATGGTGCAGATGACTCCGCCGGTTACAAAGGCGGCCAGGAGATTTTTGAAAACCTTGGAGCCGGGGGCCGTTTGGTCCACCAGCTTCTGGTATTCATGCTTGCTGATTGACTGACTCATAATAATCCGACTCCCTTCTCCACTCTCACCGGATCTCTGGTTACAAAGGTTCCGTTCTGTGGTTCCTTGGCATTGGATTTGTTAACAATAAAAAAAACCACCATGCCGACGACTGCACCTAAAAGAAGAACGAGTAAAATTCTTACCGGAATACTGACCCGCCTTACGGGCTTTTGCATGGTTTTTTCCATAAAAACACCCCCCGCTGATAAAACTCTTCTTTTAGAATTTCATCAATGGGGGGTTTTTATTCTCTTAGATTGCCTGCCGTTCAAATCAGCGAGGCAAACTTCAGTCATTTTTTAAAAGTGTCATCCCAAGTCCGTATTATTCTTCCACGGCAGCCACAGGCTGAACAGCTTGAATTAGTGTCTTTTCCGGCTCCGGTATCACCACGGGCAGTATTTTAACCTCCATGACAATGGCTCCGTCCTTCTCGGATACCTCCACAACGCAGCCCGGTGAAAGCTGACCGGACAGGAATCTTTCAGAAAGCTCATCCTCAATATGTCTTTGGATGGTTTTTCTTAAGGGGCGGGCGCCGTATTTGGGATCAAAGCCTTTTTCAATAAGGAAGGACCTGGCTTTTTCGTCAAAGGAAATGGCCATGGATTTGGCTGCCATGTCTTTGGATACATCCTCCAGCATGATTTCCAGTATTTGCTTCAATTGATCCTTGGACAACTCCTCAAACACCACAATTTCGTCCACGCGATTTAAAAACTCCGGCCTGAAAATCTCCCGGATGGCGTTGAGGGCCTTTTTCTCAAGAGCATCATAGCCGTCCTTGTTAAAGCCGATGCCGTTGGTCCGAATTCCTGTTCCGGCATTGGAGGTCATGATAATGATGGTATTTTCAAAGCCTACGGTACGGCCGGTGCTGTCGGTAAGCCGTCCGTCCTCCATCACCTGGAGCAGCATATTGAACACGTCGGGGTGAGCCTTCTCAATTTCATCCAGCAGAAGAACCGAGTAGGGCTTGCGCCGTACCTTGTCGGTTAACTGTCCGCCCTGATCATAGCCCACATAGCCGGGAGGTGCGCCAATAAGCTTGGATACGGTATGCTTTTCCATGAATTCCGACATATCCAGACGGATCATGGCATCCTCATTGCCAAAAAGCTCCTGTGCCACGGCTCTTGCAAGCTCCGTTTTACCAACTCCGGTAGGGCCTACAAAGATAAAGCTGGTCGGCTTTTTCTTCTTTCTGAAATCGGAACGGGTACGGCGAATGGCCCTGGCAAGGCTGGTTACACCGCGCTCCTGACCGATAACCCGGGTATGAAGCCTATCCTCAAGCTTCAAAAGCTTGGCGGCCTCTGTTTCGGAAACCCGCTGAACCGGTATGCCCGTCCAGGCCTCCACAACGGAAGCAATATCCTCTAAAGTAACGTCCAGGGTTCCTACTTCGTCTTCTAGAAGCTTTATTTTATCCAGTATCCGGCACTCTTCGATTTTGTATTCGGCAGCCCGCTTGTAATCATCATGCAAGGCGGCCTGCTCCTTCAGATCCTGAATATTTTTAAGCTCTACCTTAAGACTTTCCAGCTCAAGGCTGCCCTGGTTGCGAAGATTTACTCTGGAGCCTGCTTCATCAATAACGTCTATGGCCTTATCCGGCAGGAACCTGTCATGAATATACCGTGAGGACAGCTTAACCGCATTGGCAATAACCTCATCGGAAAAGCGGACCTGGTGGAAGTTTTCATAGTATTCCCGAATACCTAAAAGTATCTGGATGGTATCCTCCATATTGGGCTCATTGACAGTAACCGGCTGGAAACGGCGTTCAAGGGCCGAATCCTTTTCAATGTGTTTTCGGTAATCCTCCAAAGTGGTGGCACCGATAATCTGAACATCGCCTCTGGCCAATGCAGGCTTCAGGATATTGGCCGCGTTCATGGCACCGCCTTCGGCCTCCCCTGCTCCCACTATATTGTGTACCTCGTCAATGACCAAAATGGCATTGCCATGGGTCTTGGCTTCGTCAATAATGGCCTTCATCCTGGCCTCGAACTGGCCTCTAAACTGGGTTCCGGCAACAATGGCAGCCAGATCCAGAAGAATGATTTCCTTCTCGCAGAGCTTATTGGGAACCTTTTTCTCAACAATCCTTAACGCCAGCCCTTCGGCAATGGCGGTTTTACCCACGCCGGGCTCCCCCACCAGCACCGGGTTGTTTTTGCTTCTACGGTTGAGTATTTGAATAACCCGCTCAATTTCCTTTTCACGGCCTACAACCCTGTCAATACTGCCGCTTCTGGCCTTGTCATTAAGGTTGGTGCCATAGGTGCCCAAATGCTTAAAATTACTCTTTGGGGGCTTGCCGGACTCATTTTTAACACTGTTTCCCGAGGGAATATTGGTTTTTTCGGGGCCTCCGGCATTCATACTGCCTCCCGTCCCCATGGGACCGAACTTGGAAAAGGCGCTGTTTATAAAGCGCAGCATGGGATTGCCTCCCACGTCCTCAGGCCCGGCCTTGCCGTTCTGAGGCTGGGGTTGCTCCAGCTCTTGCTCCTGCTCCCCGGGTATTGCCTGTATTAATTCATCCATGGACATATCTCCAAATAAATCTGTCATTTGGTGGTTGAGATTCTCCATATCCTCCTGGGTCATACCTGTTTGGGTAATCATCTGCTGGAGGGGCGCGAATCCCTGCTTTTGCGCACAGGACATACATAATCCCATGGGTTCGGTTTTTCCATCTATGACACGCGTGATAAACACGACTGCTACATTTTCCTTGCAAATAGAACACTTCATCATTAAGCCTCATCTCCTTGTTGCCATTATATCATAGTATGCATTCAAAGAACAAGAAAAGAGTTTGTCCTTCCCTTACCTTTGTTTTCCGAATTAACAGGTCAGGATTTTTTAAGCCTTAACCTGTACTTCCTGCTTACAAATACGGTCCTCAAAAGGAATAAGCCTCATCCTATATAAAGCTTATTCAGAAAAAGGATTTCCCATAACTGTCTTAATGAATGCAGTCTTATTATAGGGTATCCAATCTTTTAGTTACGGTGATAGCATTGCCCCTGCTGTTGAATTCCATGCCCTGGCACAGATCCTTAACAATGCACAGGCCTCTGCCGGATTCATCCATTTCAAGGGGATCGCATTTTTTCATGGCCATTTGCTTTCGGCACAGCGTTTCCCCCACATCGAAGCCCAGGCCCTGATCCGCAACGGAAATCGCCAGTTCCCGCATATTGTCCTGAAGCCAGATGTCTACAAGGATTTTCTTATCCGTATCCTGGCTGTTGCCGTGCTTCATGGCATTTTGTAAAAGCTCGCTTAGAATGACACGGATGTCAAAGCTCTGATCGCTGTTAATGTGATAAGAGGTCTGAAGTCTGTCAAGAATTGTGCGCACTTCCTTGCACACCTCATAGGCATCGCTTGCGATGAGCTCACTGTAAACTTTTTTTCTTTCTAATCTCTCGACACTGTCAACCATTACATGTTACCTCCGCTTGGACTAAACCAACAAGAACTATTTACCCAAATAAGGAGCGGTTGAAAAGGGAACCGTCTCATTTCTTTAAAATCATACGAAATTTTTCAAGGGTTCTTTTTTCCATGCGCGATATGTACATCTGTGAGACATTGAAATGGTTGGCAATTTCTTTCTGTGTTTTGTTTTCGAAAAACCTCAGCTTAATAAACTGCTTTTCAGGGGGGCTGAAATTTTCCATGGCTTTTTCGAGGAAATCACGGTTATTGATTTTCTCAAAGGTTTCGTCATCTTCTCCTACGGTTTCATGAAGCTCCAGATCGTCCTCGTCGTAGACGGCCTGGTCAAAGGATTGGATATTGTATACATTCCAGGATTCTATTATTTCAAGTATGGTCTCTTCCTTCATATTGAGGTATTCGGCAATTTCATCAATTTTAGGAGCTCTCTTTAACTGCTGCATGAGAAACTCCCTGGCTTGATTCACCTTCTGATACACTTCATAGATACGCCTTGGTATACGAATAACCGAGGCTTTATCTCTGAAGTAGCGCTTAATTTCGCCTATGATGGTAGGCGTAGCAAAGCTGACAAACTTAACATCCTCCCTGGTGTCAAACCGTTCCACGGCATTGATAAGGGCTACACAGGCCACCTGGTAGATGTCATCCCACTCAACACCCCTGTTGATGAACTTCTTGGAGATAATATCAGCAAGGTACATATAGCGGGACACAATAGCATTGCGCACATTAATATCCCTGTCCTTGTAATATTTTTCGAATAGTACTTTTTCCGCCTGTTCTCTGTCCTCCCGAACATCCGGTCTACTGCTCATCCCCAACTGCCTTTCCAAGTCTTTTTTCCATGGTTATCCATACAGGACCCTTTTCATGGATTTCCATCCTATCCATTAAGGTGCTGATGATAGCCCAGGCGAATTCATCCGTTTCCCTGTCAAAGAGGCGGTCAGGAACGCCCTGATCCAATACAAAGCGTATAAGTATACCGTCGTCAGAAAAACTGAAATCAATGGCAACGCTGTCTCCCTCGGGAGCATTTTTTATAATTTTGTTCAAAACCTCGGAAAGCGCCACCTTAATATCCTCAATGGTATCAATGTCAAAACCCAGTCTGCTGGCAATGCCTGAGGCGGTAAGCCTGACAATGCTCACAAACTCGGCTTTAAGGGGAACTTTAACCGATACGGTGTCCACAGCGCTCATGCCTTAGCCTCCTCCAAAATGAAAACCTTGTCCAATCCGGTTATCTTAAAAAGCTTTCGAACATTGGACCTGGGATTTCTCACCACCATACTCCGCTGATTTTGACGGATGCGTTTAAGCGCTCCTACAAGAATGCCAAGTCCCATGCTGTCAATGTAGGACAGGTGGGTACAATCCAGAACCACATCCTCGCCCCCTTCACCGATGGCGGAATAAAGGCTGTCTTTAAAGCCTGGCGCAGAATAGATGTCAATTTCACCCTTCATGAAAATGACAAGGGAATTTCCTCCCTGGTTTTGCACATTCAATTCAAACATAATCCCCCCCCTTTCTGTGACGATGCCCAATTAAAATAATATCATTTACTTTCCTTAACGGAACCAATAAGTTTTGTCAGCAAAGCTTCTCCGTTGGCGGGATAACCACTGTCATGGCCGAAGGTGGCAATAATGGTATCCCCATAAATTCCCGCCTCTTTTAAAAAGGTGCTGCCCGTAATGTCAATACCATAAATCACAGGCTCTGTCGGCTCTTCCTCCTCATCCTGGGCCAGGGCCACAGCAGGAGCAGGCTTTAAAAGGGATTTCACAGCTTCGTCTCCGGAGCTTTCCACCTGGGCGATAAAGGTATCCATAGCCTTGAAGGCTCCCTGTGCCGCCAGGCTTTTGTAGGTTTCAAGATCCATCAGGTAGAGGTCGTTTTCTCCCGCCATCATTTCAACCATGATCTTTTGCTGCATGGCCATGAGCATTTGGGCGTCCAGATTTTCCGACAGGGGAATGTCCTGAACCTGAACGGCAACGAGCCCCGGTATTTCTTCAAGTATACTTGCCTGAAGCGCTTCCGAATTTTCCGAGTATAACGCTCCGGTAATTACCATTTTCAGATCCGGATCCACACGGGTTACTATGCCGTGAATGGTGGTTACGGCTACAATAATTAGCACCAAGCCAATCACAATATGCCATTTGTGGTAATGAAAGAAATTTTTGGTTTTGTATTCATCCAACCCCAAAAGTTTAAAGAATGGATTTGGATTTTCCAAACGTTTCTTTTTCTGCTCCTCAGCTTCCTTATCATAGATATCAAGCCCTGAAAGCACCTTGTAGGCCGTTTCAATTTCCTTAACCCCGCCGCTGCTTTCCTTCGCATCGTATTTGAGCTTTTTTAAAAGCACTTCATACCGTTTGTTGATTTCATCCTCGGTCGCGCCTTCCAAAACGCCCAGAATCTTGCGGGCCGTATCTTTATCCAAAAAAATCACCCCTTTAACCCTGAATTCCAATCCTCCCTGCCTGAAAGCAGGACAGCTTCACTTATTATACCGACTAAAGGGCCTTTAAGTTTCATCTTATTTTGCCAAATTTCAACGTTCTGTGTTCCAGCCAGAAATAAAACACAGACGCCATGCTCTAAGGCTTATTCCCGGGGCTTCATGGTCGGGAACAGCAGGATATCACGAATGGAGTAGGAGTCGGTCAGGAGCATAATGAGCCGGTCAATGCCAATGCCAAGTCCGCCCGTGGGAGGCAGGCCATGCTCCATGGAAACAACAAAATCCTCATCCATCATATTGGCTTCATCGTCACCGGCTTCACGCTTGCGTACCTGATCCAGGAAACGCTCCTTTTGATCTACCGGATCATTAAGCTCGGAGTAGGCGTTGCCGAACTCCCTGCCTGTAATGAAGAATTCAAAGCGCTCGGTGAGGTCAGGCCTTCCGGGCTTTCTCTTGGTAAGAGGTGAAATCTCTACCGGGTAGTCCAATATAAAGGTAGGCTGAATCAGATTTTCCTCTACAAATTCTTCAAACAGAAGGTTTAAAAGCTCACCCTTGGTGGGGGCGCCCTCAAAATGCACGCCTTTTGCCTTTACGGCACGCCTTGCTTCCTCATCGCCTTGGATAAGGTCAAAGTCCAGTCCGGCAAATTCCTTCACCGCATCGGTCATGGTAAGGCGTCTCCAGGGGGGTGCAAGATTTATTTCCTGTCCCTGGTAGTTAACCACCAGGGTTCCCAAAACCTCCTGAGCCACCGAGGAAATAAGATTCTCCGAGAGCTCCATCATACCGTGATAATCGGTATAGGCCTGGTAAACCTCCATCATGGTAAACTCGGGATTGTGCTTAATGGACATACCTTCGTTTCTAAACATGCGTCCAAGCTCGTATACTCTTTCAAGCCCCCCGACGATAAGCCGCTTCAAATAAAGCTCAGGGGCAATACGAAGGTACATGTCGATGTCCAGTGTATTGTGATGGGTAACAAAGGGCCGGGCCGACGCGCCGCCTGGAATGGTGTTGAGAATAGGCGTGTCCACCTCCAGAAAATCCCTGGAATCAAGATAACGCCGTATGGCGGATATAATTTTGCTCCGGGTAATAAAGGTTTTTCTCACATCGGGATTGGCAATTAAGTCCAAATAGCGCTGACGGTAGCGTGTGTCCGGATCCTTAAGCCCATGGAATTTCTCCGGCAGGGGTCTTAAGGATTTGGAAAGAAGGGTGTAGCTGTCGGCATGAATGGAAACCTCTCCCATACGGGTTTTAAAGACACTGCCCGACACACCGACAATATCGCCGATATCCAGCTTTTTAAAGCTCTCGTAAGCCTCTTCGCCGATATCATTTATTTTCACATAAACCTGAATTCTTCCGTCCCGGTCCTGAATATCGCAAAAGGTGGATTTACCCATGCCTCTCTTGCTCATTAAACGTCCCGCCAGAACTACCTTTTGGCCTTCATGGGCCTCGAAATCAGAGAGTATTTCCGAGGTGTGGTGGGTAACATCAAACTTAACGATACGAAAGGGATCGGCATCCTGCTCCTGAAGCTCTTCCAGCTTTTTTCGCCTGACCTTCATGATTTCATTTATATCCAGCTCTTCGATATTATTGTTTTCAATGTTTTCCGACATAACAGCCTCCTGCCAGCTTAACTTTCGCCTTTGGGCCAAATTCATTTCAGGGGATACCCCTAACAGCCCCAAAGAGTAAAGAAAACAGCTTACACTTAAATGTAAACTGTAATCTATCAATACGTTATTATACATGATCTTGTTGCCGCAAACAATCTTTTTTGAGCTGCGACAGGCTTTAAAGCCCTGTTCAGGCCTTTTATGCCGAATTATTTGTAAATGTCGATAATTTTGTACTTAATCTTTCCGCCGGGCACTTCAATTTCAATGGTGTCCCCTACCTTGTGGCCCAAAAGCGCACTTCCTACGGGTGATTCGTTGGAGATCCTGTAGGCGGTGGGATCAGCCTCGGTGGAGCCAACGATCTGGTAATCCACTTCGTCCTTGGATTTCAGCTCCCGGAGCTTAACATGGGTCCCGAGATTGACCACTTTTGTGTCCACTTCGTCTTCATCTATAACAGTCGCACGCTTAAGCATGGTTTCCAGCTGTATAATTTTCGTTTCATTCTGGGCCTGCTCATTTTTCGCATCGTCATACTCGGAGTTTTCTGAAATGTCGCCAAAAGCTAGAGCCTGCTTGATTCTCTCGGCGATTTCTTTTCTCTTCTCGCCTTTTAGGAATTCAAGCTCCTCTTCCAGTTTTTTAAGGCCGTCATAAGTAAGAAGAACTTCCTTATTGCTCATCTTTTTCTCCCCTTTTTAGTATTCCGCTGTGTCTGCCCACGGTGATACCTTCTCTTTTACTTCACCTTTTTCTATTCATTAAGAACGAAAGTTATTAGCATTACGATACATTATAGAGTACGGTCAGAGGGATGTCAAGGTTTAAAAGACATCCTCATTCCAAGTATTTCCATGGCTCCAAAACCGCTGATATTTAAGGCTCTGGCGCATGCAAGGGCAATAAATTTCTCCAGTATTCCGGGGTCGAAGGCACGCAGCATGCCGAGTCCTATTTTTCGCTTCATGGCCAAAGAAAATTCAGGTCGAAGCATGAATATTTTTTTATTTTTCGTATCAAGAAGCTTTAATTCCTCGACGTCAAAGATGATCCCTTTATAACCGGCAGTCATGGCATCAAATTGGCCATCCTCTCCGGGAAACCGAAGCCATAGCGGCGTTCGGGACAACACCTCGGGATCATCGGTCAGATGAATGGGGATTCCTGTTTCCTCAAAGGCCAGTGCCACTCCCCGAGGTTCCTCCCAACCTGCAGGCATTAAGAGGTTCACGCTTTTCACCCGATTAATAAGATTTCCCACTGCCCTCTCCATAACTCCCGGATCTCCGGTTAGGGCAATTTCCTTTTTTGTCAAGTCGCCCAGTCCCTGTATCTGGTCAAGTATGGACTCAAGCCGGGTAATATTCAACAGGGAGGCTTCCAAAGGAGAGCCGTCCCAGGCTTTAAGACAGAGCTTTTTCACTTTTGGATGCTCCAAAACGGAACAGACTCCAAGCTCCAGAAAGGCTTCATTCAATTCATGACCCATTCGGTTTACCGCCCCTGGCCCGCCGTTTATAGCCGGCTCCACAGGAACAAAGGCAGCCACAAGATTCAGCCAGTCCTCAACGGCACATACCCTGAAATCCGGACCGGCATCGGTCCGAAAAAGTTCCGTAATCTTTCTTTTCAGGCGGTGTGGGCCTATTCCCCTCCCCTCTTCCCGCCAGGTGCCCATACCCGGCATGGGCAAAACAATTCCGAGGCTGACAGGCTTTAAGCCTGCTACGGACGGCATGCTCATTTTATGCTCCTGCCTGCAATTATGTCTCCCTAAATCATACGGTGAAGCAAGCTGCGGCATGACTTTTGGGGGGGAATAAATATAAGTCTCTCAAAAATCTCAAAGTTCTTTATGGTACGTTCTCATTCCTCTCCCTTGAGGAACGCGGCTGCCGCAGGGTAAGGAATCGGCTGAAGGAAGCTGAAGCCGGCAAAATAAAAGCCTATGAACAATCTCATCCTTGACTGTTCATAGGCTTTTTTATTAATAACCTACCCGCACTGCCCATTTTAAACTACGTTTTTTTAACCGTTGTATAATAGACTTTATCATTGCTTTCGCTAAGTGTGTAACAGGCTTTATCATTGCTTTCGCTAAATGTGTAACAGACTTTATTATTGCTTTTGACAATTGCCGACACACCCTGCTCAATTAAATGATGTTTATCCGCTGTTGAGCTTAAAAAACCTTAATCCGTTCCTCTATGGGCGAAAAGGCTTTGTCCCCGGCATGCTCCACGGCCTTGCCAAAGGGCATTTGAGCCAGAAGCTTCCACTTGTCGGGAATTGACCATTCTTTCTTTACTTCCTCATCAATAAGGGGATTATAGTGCTGCAGGCTTGCCCCCAGCCCTAAATCCGAAAGCTGGGTCCATATGGCATATTGGAGCATACCTGAGGATTGGAGGGACCATACTGGGAAATTATCCTTATAAAGAGAAAACGCCTCCTGCAGCCCTTCAACAACACTCTGATCCTCAAAAAACAGCAGCGTTCCATAGCCGCCCTTAAATCCGTCAAGCTTTTCCTGAGTCTGGGCAAAAGCCTCTTCCGGGACAATCTTTTTAAGAACATAGGAGGTCATATCCCATAGCTTGTCATGCTGTTCATCAAATAAAAGGACCACACGGGCACTTTGAGAGTTAAAGGCAGACGGGGTGTGAAGCATCAGCTCCTTAACCAACTCCTGAATTTTCTCCTCACTCACCAGCTTTTCTTTGCTTATTCCATATACCGATCGCCTGTTTTTAACGGCTTCCAGAAAACTTCTTTCCATATCTTACAACTCCTTCTTTTCTACCATAGCATATGATTCAAAGGCTCTTTTTTATGCGGACATCCTTATTGTCTCCCACTTTAAATTCATAAACATAGCTGCTATGGCGCTAAACTCCGGCCAGATTAGACAAAGGCCAGATTGTCAAATTTATGTCAAACCAAATTAGTTTTTTCTTAATTAAATTTTACCCAATTCAATAGTTAAAAAACAAGAAAATAAAAAATCAAACAAAGGATCAAGAAAACCGCCGATTGCGTACATTACTCCTGTTGCCTTGCCATGTCCGGTCATACCTGCATGTGCAAAGCAAAAGGTAATGCTGTCTGCTGTCGGCGGTTTCAAATAGATTATTTAAAAAGCTAAGTCGGCTTTACGTTTGTGTGCTGTAATTGGGAGCTTCCTTGGTTATGGATATATCATGGGGATGACTTTCCCTTAAACCGGCTGCCGTAATGCGAATGAACTGGGCATCGGACATAAGTTCCGGGATGTTCTTTGTGCCGCAATAGCCCATGGAATGCTTAAGTCCCTCCACAAGCTGGAAAATGGTCTCGGAAAGAGGTCCCTTATAAGGAACTCGACCCTCAACACCCTCAGGCACAAGCTTTGTGGTGCCTTCCTGGAAGTAACGGTCCTTGCTGCCCTGCTGCATGGCGCTGAGAGAGCCCATACCCCGGTAAACCTTGAAGCGTCTGCCCTGATAGATTT